>JACMQJ010000695.1 GCA_014377055.1 Candidatus Sericytochromatia bacterium | reverse complement strand
ATTAAGTACACAATAAGTTTCTGAAAGCTCAGTTGGCTATATTTAAATCTGGATTATACATAAATTTATGCAGAAAAAATTATCTGTTCCTCTTTTTATCGATATATTTTTCATGGGAGGCTTCCCTTAAACTCTGTTAAAACTTTAATCTTAAATGTCAATAAATTATTTTGCAAGTATAATTAACTATAATTTATACTTTTTCATTACAGGTATAACTACATAATCAGTTAGTTTTTCAAGAATTATCCAAGGTATTTTTTGCTTGAATGTTACATGTTTATAATACGCCATATTATATTCTATACTTGATTTAGCCCCCCTATACATTTTAAATTTTGATACACCTGAGCTTTGATGAATAATCCAATTATTTTTTATTGCATCCTCAAAAATTTCTAAGCACACAAGTCTATATAATCCATCTTCTTCACTAATTGAAGTATCATATCCAAATAAAGGTGCTGTAATAACTCCAAATCTTTCAAAATATCCAAAAACACCATATATTATATTATCTTTTTTAAGTACTTTATAAGTAAAACAATTATTTTTGATAGTTTCACTTATAAATTTTTCATTAAATACAGGGTTAAGACTAGAATATTTATCTATATACAGTAATTTATATAACTCTTTAATTCTTTTATAATCATTTTCAGTTATTTTATCCGAATTTTCCCAATAATATAAGCTTTTTTTCTTTATAGTTCTATCTCTTTGAAAAGATCTTTTCTTTTTATATATACCATTTTTTTGATCATTTATATATACTTGACGACTTAATACATGGTTAAATCCTATACTATTTAATTTATTATAAAGATCTTTGTTATAAATATCGTTAATAGATTTAAAAACCAATGTATGTCTTGGAAATTTATCTATTAAAAAATCCTTTATTTCTTTCATTTTACCTAAATCAAACTCTTCATATAGATTTGTTGAAAGTAACCAATTATTAATATAGAGTACATTTTCAAAATTCATCTTTTTGAATAAATAGTCAAATACATCTATAACAGCCAAAGTAAATTTTTTAAGAAAAGGATTATTTTTTAATTCAATTTCACATTCTTCTCTTCCATAATCTATATAATGACTAGTAGGTGAACAAACATAAGAATTTTTTATTTTTTGATCTGGGTTTCCAAATACAAGAGGTAAAATATTATCATCAAAAGAAAGTAAGACCATCTCACTATCTACATTGTCAATGTATTTATTTATTCCGTATTTTACTAAATTGTATAAATAGTTTTTGGAGAAGTTACCATCTTTGGTAATTTTCCAAACTAAATCATCAATATTATTTTGATCATATATTTTTATATTCATTATTATTAAATTTGTAAAAAACATTAATTTAGTATTCGTATATTAGCATAAAAAATTTATTTGATAGATAACAATTTACTCTTAACTAAAAATTAACCAAATATATTTTATAAAATAACTTTTACTTAAGAAACTTTTCAGTCGTTTCTACCTATAATAAATATAGTAATCCATAAGAGGAAAAATATATGTCAGAAGTTAATATAAGTAGCTCAAAAGTTAGCTATGAAAAAAATATAAGTGATACATCTAAAGTCACTTCAAAAGAACCTGTACAAAAACCTGAAAAAGAAGCATCTTTAGAAACTTCTGATAAACAACAATTTAGAACATATACAGTCAAGAAAGGTGATACTTTATGGGGTATTTCAAAAAACAATTTAGGTAACCCAATAAAATGGCCTGAAATATATGATAAAAATAAAGATAAAATAAAAAATCCCGATAAAATTTATCCAAATCAAGTTTTAAAATTAGGTATTGCTATTGCTCCACATGTAGAACCAATAAAACCTACCCCTGAGCCTGCAAATGAAGATCCTATTAAACCAATAGAAAATAAACCAGAACCACAAAAACCAATTCCAGTTCCAACACCTGAGATTAATACAAAAAAAGGTAATTATATAAGAGTTGCTGGTATAGGAGCTGCGGTTGGAACTTTAGCAACAGCAGGAACTTTAATTGCTATTACAAAGTCTTTATCATCACCATTAGCGAATTTTGGTGGATATGCCACTGCTCAAATAGTAGCAAAATCTATCAGCAAAGTAGGAATACCTGTTGTATCAGGACCACAACTAACAAAACTTGTTTCATCTGTTGGTGGTCCTAAGTCAGCAGGAGCTATAGTTTCTATTGGTGTAGGAGTAGCAGTTGCTGGTTTGGCTGTTGGTGGATATTATTTATATAAGTCACACGAAAAAAAATAATTTTTAACCTAATTTTTTGAAAATTGATTTCTAACAAAAAAATATTTCTGAAATCCAATGTTTATGTAGGTACGCTTATTGAAACGTCCTCTTTTTGTCTTATATAATTTTTATACCTTCATAATCAATCTTTAAAATCTTATAATCTGATTTTACTCCTAATTCAATCCATTTATTTTTCATAAAATTACCAATCTCATCAGGATTATTTCTACATACAGCAAGTATTGTTGGTCCTGCACCACTTAAAACAGATCCTATTGCTCCATTTTCTAAAGCAATATTTTTTATCTCATCAAATCCTTTAATCAATTTTCCTCTATATTGTTCGTGTAATCTATCTTTAAGACCTATTTCAATCATTTTTAAATCATTCTTATAAAATCCATTTATTAAAAATGAAAGTCTACTCATGTTAAAAATAGCATCACTAAAATTTATTGTTTTTGGTAATACTTTTCTTGATTCACTTGTCGGCAATTCAAATTCAGGAATAATAACAACAAAACTTAAATCTAAGTCTGTATTTATATTACAAGAAAAAACTTTTTTATTTTCTACTACAGAGCTTACTATTCCACCTAATAAACATGGTGCTACATTATCTGGATGACCTTCTATATCATTAGCAAAATTTAAAATTTCATTTTTTGAAAATTTTTGACCACAAAAATAATTAGCAGCAACAAGACCACCAATAATAGCTGACGAGCTACTTCCTAAGCCTCTACTAGTTGGTATATTTATTGATACATTTATTTCAAAATCTGGTGTTTTTAAATTTTGCTCATTAAAAATTCTTTCTATTGACTTATAAATAAGATTATTTTTTCCAGACGAAACTTTAATATTTTTATCAAAATTAATAGTAGTTTTATTAGATTCTTTTATTTCTATAAAATTGTATAAATTTAAAGCTATTCCCATTACATCAAAACCTGAGCCAACATTTGCTGTAGTTGCAGGTACTTTTAATTTTATAGATTTATCCATCTATCCATTCTTTTAATGAACTTTGATATTTTACAGGAGTAAATTCTGTAATTTTATAATCTGCTAACGAATTAATATTATATGGATCATTAATAAAAAATTCCCTTACTTCTTCTTCAGATTTAGCTTTAGCAATTATAATTCCACCAATTCTTGGATTCATAGGTCCAGAAAAAAGTAACATATCTTTTTCATAACCAATTTGCAAAAATTCTCTATGTTCTTTTAATGCTTCATCAATTTTTTCTATATTTGAAGTATAAGTTAATTCTATTATAAAATGTTTCATATTTTTCCTCTAAGATATATTTTTATATACATTATATTATTTTTTGCTTAAAAAATGTTTATATTTTTGTACTTATTTTTAGAATATAGGCTGTAACAGGGTTTAAGACATTTATTCTAAAACTTAGATTTAAGACACATATAACAACTTTTTTGATGTTTTACCCAAAGAATAAAAATAAATGCAAAAATAGGTGAATATAAAATTTAGATGCTGAAACCCTGTTATATTAATGTTTTTATTTTTCCTCTTCTGAATTAATAAATTTAATTATTTCCAATGACTTTTCTATATGTTTTCCTGTTTGCATTTGAGATGAAAACATATACCTTACTACAGAATTTTTATCTATTACATAAGTAACTCTTCCAGGTATAATTCCAAATAAATCTGTTTTTACTCCATAACTTTTTCTAAGCTCACCATTTTTATCACTCAAAAGAATAAAAGGTAATTTATTCTTTTGTATAAACTTTTCATGTGAATCTTCTGTATCAGAACTAACGCCTATTACCTCAGCACCAGCTTTTTTAAAATCTTCGTAACTATCTCTAAATGAGCATGCTTGTGCAGTACATCCAAGTGTATTATCTTTTGGGTAAAAATATAATACAACCGATTTTTCTTTTAAAACTTCTTTTAAGTTAACATCATTATTCGCACTATCCTTTAATGTGAAATCTGGTGCTATATCTCCAACTGATATTTTATCGCTCAAAAATTAAACCTCTTTATTTATCTAAAATTAGTATATAATCAAAGGATAAAAAGAATATGATAATAAAGCAATAGATTTTATATTAAATATGGCTAAGAATTACAATTTAAAATTACACAGAGTTTTAATAAGTGAGCTTGTTCTAATCAGAGAAGTTGATACATCAACTAGGACAAAAATGTTTATGAAAGGTTTGGAAGATTCGATATCTGAGCTTGGTGTATTAATGCCATTACTTGTTATGCAACAAACTAGAGATGATGATAAAGAGTACAAATTTGCTTTAATTGACGGTTATAAAAGACTAGATGTTTTAAAGAAAATAAATAAAAGTCTTTTAGCTGTTAACGTACTAATAGCAGAAGGCTCAGCTGAAAACATGTCTTTTTCTGTTAATCATGTTAGAGGAGAACTATCAAAATTATATCAAGCACTTTATTTACATAATATTATTAATAAAGAAAAGATAACTCAAGATGAATTATCAAAACGATTTATGTTATCCAAAGGTGAGGTTTCAAAATTATTAAGTGTAGTTAGACATCCATCACTTGTTAAAATGGTTAAATCTGGTATGACAATGACATCAGCAAAATCACTTGCTATAAGTGTCTCATCACTAACACAAGATGATAGAGAAAAGCAAATTGTTAATGTTAGAAACTCATTTCAATGTTCTGAAATGCCTTCGAGGAAATTTGAAAAAATAACAAATATAATGTCTGAATATATAGCAAAAACTAAAGAGCCTATAGATACTAGAAAGATAAGAAAAATATATGATTATGTAGAAAAAAATAATAATTTTGTTAACTCAGATAGAATAATAAAATCATTAATGAATAACTCTACAGTAGATAATTATTCTCTTAATCCAACTAAACTTATAAACGCAGTAAAAACTATCAGTGAAACATCTGGTCATAATCACTTAAAGTATGATATAAATAATAATGGAACTGTTACAATAAAATTAAAAATGAATACTGATGAATTTAGACAGTTTAAAAAAATGATTGGAAGTTTATATATATCAAATAATTTTT
>JACMQJ010000694.1 GCA_014377055.1 Candidatus Sericytochromatia bacterium | reverse complement strand
TTTTTTATAAATTAATTATGTTACGATAAAAAACCCCTAACTTTTTTGTTTACTCGATTCTGTATATTTTGTCATCATTAATATTTGATTTTCGACCTGAAAAAATATTTATTTGAAATAATGAAATATAATAAAGTTATGTAATTTAATGATAGGTAATAAAAATGCTTGAAATAAAAAAGCAATATATAATTAACGAAAATAACAAAAAAGTAGGCGTTCAACTCGATATTGAAACATTTAAAAAAATTGAACAATTACTTGAAGATTACGCTTTAGGGCAATTAATAAAAGAAAATGATACAAATGAAGTTTTGGATTTAGACGAAGCTAGAGAATACTACTCTAAACTAAAAAAGGTAAAATAGTTGAATACAAACTTTAATAAAAAGTTTTTTAAAGACCTTTCCAATGTTCCCTCAAAAGAAAGGGAAAGAATTGAAGAATTTGTTTTTAATGAACTAACCTGTTATAACTCAATTCAAGAAGTAGGGAAAGTTGAAAAGTTAAAAGGTTATGATAATTACTACAAAATTAGATTTGGAAATTACAGAGTTGGTTTAAAATATGAAAATAATTTTGTAACTTTGGAAAGAGTTTTACATAGAAGAGAAATATATAAATTATTTCCTTAGAAATAGATATTTTTTATAAATTAATTATGTGAAAATAATAAGCCAATAAATTTTTTGTTTACTCGATTCTGTATATTTTGTCATCAACTGTAAAATACAAAAAGCCATTATCATCAATGGTTATATCAGTGATTGCTCTTAAAAATATATCTCTTGCTTTATCATTATTATTAACTAAATTTTCAGAATTATTTAATGTAGATGGTTTACCTGCATAAACACTTATTTTACCTGTAATAGCATCTATCTTTCTTATTAACTCAGAATTTTGTGAGATACTATCAATAAAATATAGATTATCTTGTTTGTCTATTATTAGTTTTCTTGGTCTGATTGGTATTGTTGGATCACTGGAGTTTAATAATTCATCCTCAGTATAGCCCTGATTATTACTGTTACCAGCAATATTTTTTATAATACCATCTGGTGAGATTTTAATAATACAGTATTTATTATTTTGGTAATCATAAAGATTGTAGGTGTATTGAGCAATAGTATAGATATTGTTTTTGCTATCAGATACTATAATGCTCGGATTTAGATTATATATATCTTTAGCATTAGTACCATCCTTTAATTCTCCCCTATTACCATAAACAGAAGAAGGATCAGGAGGATTTGGGATAGTAGTAACTGGAGAAGGAAGCAGATCATATTGTGAAGGCTGACCAGCAAATATAGATATATTATTATTTTTATCTACTTTTTTAATTGTTCCACTAGAAAAATAATAATTGTCTTCATTATCTTGAGTGATACTTTCTGACATACTTAATTTTGGGTTAATATTTTCAAGCTTATTATTTTCTATTTTTCTAATCCATCCTCTTTCAGAAATATAAATACTGTTTTTTTTGTCTATATATAAAATTTGAGGTGTAAAAACTATACTTTGATCAGCAGGTAATCCACTTGGCGTAATAATGGGAGAAGATGAAGGTATAATCTCTGGTAACTGTCCATTTCCTGCTATAGTTTTTGTAACACCCTTACTATCTATTTTTCTTACTCGATCTAATTCAGAAACATATAAGTCATTATTTTTTGCATAGATACTATAAATATTTTTAAAAAATACTTTTGATAGATCATTACCATCTCCATGAGATGGAGAATTACCTACAATAACGGACATTAATCCTGTTTTTATATCTAATTTTTTTATTACTTTATTACCACCATCAAAAATGTAAGCATTATTATCTACATCAAAAGTCATTGCTAAAGGAGAATTTAAACCTAATTGATCTTCTAAATTATTATCACCTTTACGAATAAATGTCGATATTTTTAAAGATTTTTGATCATATTTGATAACTCTACTATTTGATTTTTCAACAAGATAGAGATCATCATTATTATCTATTGCTAATTTGATTTGAGTATCAAGTATTTGATAATCTGTACCTAGTATATTTGTAAGCGTTGAGCTACCTCCTCCTATAATAGTTGATACAACGCCGTCAGGAGTCATTTTTTTTATTTTTAGATCGTAAGAATCAAATAAATATAAATTACCTAATTTATCAACCTCTATTGGTCTAGGTGCATAAATAAATTCGCCTGATGTATTATCTATTGCTCGTGACCATTCTTCTTTACTATAAGAGTTTACTTTATTTAAAGTTGTTTGATTACTTAAGTAAGAGTACTTAAAAAAGTATAAGTTAGAGTTTTTGTCCACAGTTATATCAGTTATATATGACTGCTCATTCATAGATTTATTTGCATTAAAAATCTCTGATATGTCACCATTTTTGTCAAACTTAGCTATCCGACCAGAACCAAATAAATAATTAACATTATTCTTTCCTTTTTTGAAATTATAATCGCTATAGCCACAAAAATTATTAAATGATGAATCCGTTATATTCCTGTACCCATCTATATGACAATATCCAGTATTTTTATATTTATTTTGTTCTGATTGTAAATTGTAAAGGTAAATATTTCTTCCATCAGAATAATAAATTTGATTATCATCAATCAATAAATTTATACCTATTCCTCTTGAACTATCTGAAAATGAATAATCATATTGATCTTGCAAAATATTTTTATCAACAATAAGCTTTACTGTATGTAATTTTGCAGGAATAGTTATAACGCTTGCTGGAGAGATAGAAGGAATAGGATTAACACTTGTTGGAGAAGTAAGAGGTGTACTAGTAGGAGAATTAATTGGCTTAGTTGGTTGAACATTATTTGTTGGAGTATTACATGAAAATACACCAATACTTATTAAAGTTGTGAGAAGAACAATATTTTTATTTTTCATTTTAAATTAAGTTTATTAAACAATATAACTATCAATTCTATTACAGATTAAAAAATTATGCTGGTGTATTTTTGTTACTGGGTTATAAAAATAGCTATAATTGTATTTAATTTATTAGTGCTTATAAAATAGAGTAGAAATGAGAAATTATTGGTATGTTGCCACAAAATCAGTAGATTTGAAAAATAAGCCTCTAGCGTGCAAAATTCTTGATGAACATATAGTTGTTTTTAGAAATGCCAATGGTCAAGCATCTGCTTTAATTGATAGATGTCCACACAGAAATATAAATCTTTCAAAGGGAAAAGTAATTAATGGAAATTTGCAATGTGCATATCATGGCTGGGAATTTAATGGAGAGGGAAAATGTGTATTAATTCCATCTTTATGCAACGATGAAAAAATACCTAGTACAGCTTGTGCAAAAAGCTATAAAGTAATAGAGCAAGATGGTTTAATCTGGGTGTGGTTAGGAGATGAAAATCCTACAAATGAACAATTACCTTTTAATATACCTCATTATAATGACTCTGGTTGGAATAAAACATGGGTGCAAACAACCATTAAAAATTCAGTTGGTAATGTGATAGAAAACTTTATTGATTGCTCACATACAGGATATATCCATGGAGGATTATTTAGAACTCCTGCCAGCCATTTGGCAAAAACATTAGTCAAAAAAGTTAATAATGGTATTGTCATAGATATAAATGAAAAAACTGATCAGAGAGATAGTATCTTATCAAAATTATTATTAGGAAAAAATGAAGAAAATACTCATCAAGACCAATTTATTCTACCTTCTATTGTTAAAGTTGATTATGGGTTTGGAGCCTCAAAACAAATAATTGGTTATCAAATCTGTACACCTGTCGAAGATTTTTTAACAAATGTGTATGTCTGTGTAACTTGGAAAATGGGTATTATTACTAATCTAATTGCCCCTATAGTAAAAATAGTCGGAAACAAGGTTTTAAAACAAGATATATGGGTTTTGGAAAATCAAGGATCTATT
>JACMQJ010000693.1 GCA_014377055.1 Candidatus Sericytochromatia bacterium | reverse complement strand
GATAGAATCTGTTCAATCAATTGAGTTTTTTAGTCAGGTTTATAATGGTGAAATTTTGTCACCAAATCTTAAGCATGAACAAATACAACAGTTAAAAGAAAGAGCTGGTGATGCTCTACAAAATCAGGTAATTGATATATAGAATTTTTTTATGACTAAACTAGCAGAATTAATTGAAAGTGAATTATACGACTTTGGTTTTAATTTGTTTGGTAGTTGCAAAATAGAAGATTATAATAATTTTGTAGATAATAAATACCAAATCAAAAATTACAAATATAAAAATATTGTCTTAATAGGCTCTGGAGGAAGATATTTTTGGGACATTTTGCAAAAATATATTTCTGAAAATAATTTTATTTCACCAGATCCAATAGATGACTATACAGTATATGCTTTAGAATCAATTCAAAAAAAATATTCAAAATTTATAGGCAATTGTTTTTACTCTTTTAAAAATGAATCTCTGTCAATTAACTTTCAAAAATTAGCTCTTTGTACAAATATAGGATTTTTTTCTCCATATTTAAAATTAATTTTGAATCTTGAGTATGGTTCATATATAAGTCTTAGAGCTGCATTTTTAACTAATTATTCATTTAAAAGAGATGATGGAATAAAAAAAATATTTTGTGAAACCTGTGACAAACCTTGTTTGAATGTGTGTCCAGTCCAAGCTGTAAACATTAATAATTTTGATCTAAAAAAATGTGCTGAATATAGGTTAGAAGAAAAAGATTGCTCAAATTTTTGCCATGTTAGAAGATCATGTATATTGGGTCAAGAGCATATTTATTCTAGTCAAGAAGGATTCCATAGAAGCAAATCTAGCTTAAAAATTATAAAGGAATATTATGATAATACATAAACTAAATTGGTAGTGTAAAAATTTAAGTGATAAAAATAAAGAAGACTCTTCGTACCTCAGAGTGACAATCAGTGTCATCAATTCGTTAAGTTCAGCAAATGTCTGAATGAAACGAAACGTAGTGGAATCAAGAATCTCAAAAGTAAAGCTGAGGAAATTTTAAATTATAATAAAGTTAATTTATCAGTTAATTTTTTACACAAAGAATAAATTTGTAGGATAAAGTTGATTATATAAAATTAAACTTTGATTGGTAGTTTGAGAATAAGTTAATTTTTGCTATATATTTATTGATGATTAGATAAAATGTTTTTAAGTTATTATGGATGAATTAGTTAACAATATTGAAAAAAATGAAGAATTAAATAATTTTTCTTCGTTTTTGAAAATTAAATTATTAGAAATAGAAAATAAAAGTGTCTTTGAGTTCGAGGATAAACTAGAGCTTGAAAGACTTTTTTTATCATATTTAAAAAATTATTTTTTTGATATAGATAAAATAGAGTACATTTTATCTAAAATAATAGATAAACCGAATATCTTGTCTGAAAATATCTTAAAACAATTTACTTATGATAAAAAAATAATATTTTCATTTGTCTTTATTTATACAATAAACTTGGATTTGATTGAGTTTTTAATTGAACAAATAGATATTTATTATCATAAAATAAATCATATTTTAATTCAATTATTTGTCAATAAAGAAAATAATATTTTTGAATTTCAGCTAATTGAAGAAAACAAAGTTAATGAAACTCTATATAGAGTAGGTAAACTTATATCCAATGAATTAGATATAGGCAAGCTAATTAAAAGTATTACTCATGAGTGTCAAGTTTTGATAGATGCTGAATATTCAGTTTTTCTTTATAATGTTTCAGAAAATGAAAATGATTATGTTTTATATACAGCCACAGGCTTTCCTATCAAAACTTTTGAAGATTTTAAGATGCCTAAAGATACCAAAATATTTGACTTAACTTTCAAAAGTAAAAATATCGTAAGAATTTCTGATGTTAATGACAATATTGATTATATAAATACAGAAAATTTGTTTTTTAGTATAAAAAGTTATTTAGCTATTCCAGTTATATCAATATCTGGAAATATTATTGGTGGTTTATTTTTTGGTCATTCACAAGTGAACGTTTTTACAAAAAGAGACGAACAAGTTATAAGTGGTATTGCTTCGCAAATGTCTGTAGCTATAGATAATGCGAGTATGTATCAAAAAACTAGTGAGGCAGTGTCACAATTTAGATTATTAACAAATACAGTCCCAGAAATAATTTGGACAGCTGATCCTGATGGTTATAGGGACTATTTTAATAACAATTGGTATAAATATACTGGTCTTATACATCAACATTCAGAGGGTTGGAAGTGGAAATCGGTAATTCATCCAGACGACAAAAAAATAGTTTTGGAAAAGTGGAATCAATCTATTGGTAATGGTGAAGTGTACGAATCATCATATAGACAAAAAGATTCTGAGCAAACATATCATTGGTTTTTAGAAAGAGCAATGCCTTTAAAAGATGATAATGGCAAAATTATAAAATGGTTTGGCTCTTTAACAAATATTGATGATCAAATAAAAAATCAAGAATACTTAGAAAAATCAAATCATGAGTTACAACAATTCGCTTTTATTTCTTCTCATGATTTACAAGAACCCTTACGTATAGTAAATAGTTATATTCAGTTACTTTCAAAAAAATATGTTGATCAATTGGATAGTGAAGCTCATGAATTTATAAATTTTGCTATAGATGGGATTAATAGAATGCAATCTCTTGTTAACGATTTACAAGAGTATTCAAATATAGTTCAACGAAAAGTAAAATTTAAACCTGTTGATTTAGAAAAAGTATTAGAAAACGCACTTTATAGTTTAGAAAGCCAAATAACTGATAAAAATGCTAAAATTAGTCATAATAAATTGCCAATAATTAATGCTGACGAAAAGCAAATAACGGCTCTTTTTCAAAATATTATAAGTAATTCAATCAAATATTGTAAATCTCAACCTACAATAAATATTAATGTACAGCTAAAGTATGGAGAATGGGTTTTTTCCTTTAAAGATAACGGCATAGGTATCGAACCAGAGTATTTTGAAAAAATATTTTTATTTTTTCAGAGGCTTCATAATAGATCTATATATCAAGGTACAGGAATGGGGCTTGCTATTTGTAAAAAAATAGTCGAGAATCACAAAGGTGAAATCTGGGTTAGCTCTGGTTATGGTATAGGTTCTGTCTTCCACTTTACAATACCAATAGTTAATATTTAATTTAAAAAAACGTATATTTAAAGAATAACTGCAATTGTAGTTTACATAATTTTTATTTTAGTGCAAGATATAGATTAAAAGTGATAGATATAACTTCTTTTATTTGATTTATTTTGTAGATTTAATACTTAAGTAACATTATTGTTATTAAATATTATAGGTAAAAAATGCAATTAAAAACACAAGTAATGCAAGAAATAAATAATCAAATTTTGTATTTAATGAATCTCAATTCAAATAAAGTAATATTTGAACAAGATGCAATATATTCTGAAAAATTAAAAATAATGTCTGAAATGGAAACACTTGAAGAAGGCTGGTTAGTGATAAACAAGAAGTAGTTTTTAAAATAGCTAAAAATTTTAGATAAATATTATAGCTAATTTAAATAAAATTACGCCTAAGTATGATATTATGCAGATAAATATGCATATATTGTAAGTTTAAATCTTAGTTTTTTTGCCTTTATTAATTTAATTGTAAACTTTCTAAGGTATTAGTTTTTATATAAAAAATAGAAATATTAATTGTTTTTATTACAAGTATAAATATCTATTAAAGAGTGGAGAATTGTTTAAATTAAAAGATGTATAGACATAATACAGACGTTTTTGAAAAGTTTAAAAATAAACAGGAATTTGAAAAGAAAGACAGATACCACGCTGAAATATATTTTCAAATAGCTTTTGACTCTTTTGGTGCTTTCCTAAAGATTGTTGATGAAAGAAGTATCGAAATTGATCCAGATCCACAATATTATAAAAATGAAGTAGGAAAATTAATTAAATTAATTAAATCCTTAAAAAACTCAATTAGTTATAATATAAGCTGGGAACTAACCGAAAATAAGATTTATTTATCTAAAAATACAGATTTAATACCATTATTACTTAAAGTTACTAATGTTGTTAACTCAAGACTTAGACCATTAAGATATGTCGAAATAATTGGCAAAACATATTTAGTTATTGATGGTACAGGTAAGTTAGAAAGTCGCATCTATATTGAACATGATTCAGAAAATAATTACAATGTTAGTTTTATTAGCGATAAATATGTTTTGGCTGACGATAAAATTATTGAGATAAGAAGTCTAGGGCTTAACTTTTTTGATATTCATCATTTTGAAACTGAATTTAGAGCCATGGACTTAGAAAAGTTTTTAAGCTTACTTTATTCGAGATTTGATAACATAGCTGTTAATTATTACGATTATGAAATTGTTGATGATGATATAAAAAAAATTACTCCTGCTTTAATTTTTGAAAAAATTGATGATGATAATAATCTAATTATTAATTTATCTAGGTCATTAACCAATTTTAATTCTGACTTTTTAGAAAACTATCAACTAAACAAAGTTTTATCTGTTAACGATATTACCAAGACAATTAATGTTAGTGAAATAGCTCAAATAGACTTACAAGCTTATTTTGATGAATTGGAAAAAATACTTAATAAGTATAAAAAATCTATTCAAACAAAAAATAATTTTCATATTTATGAAAATACATTTATTTTAGAAGAAAATTTAGCTAGAGAATTTGTCTATAAAGAATTACATTATCTTATCTCCAGATTTACTATTTTTGGTACAGAAAAGCTTAAACCATACAATGTTAAAATGGTTACACCAAAGCTTAACTTGTCTCTTAATCACGGAATAGATTTTCTTGAAGGTGATGCTAGTCTTGAGATAGAAGGTGAGATTATTTCACTTAATGACATATTTAATTCGTATAGCAAAAATTCTTATGTAATCTTAAAAGATGGTACAAATGCTATTATCAATAAGGTTTATCTTGATAAATTAAAACGTATTTTTAAAAGAGATAAAGATAAAATAAAAATATCATTTTTTGATCTACCTATAGTAGAAGAATTAATTGATGAAAAAATTGCTTCTGATTTTTTTAAACATTCAAGAGATATATTTCTTGGATTTAATAAAATATCAGAACAAATAATTGATATACCTGTTATTAATGCCAAACTAAGACCATATCAAGAGATGGGATATAAATGGATTAAATATTTGTATGAAAATTCACTTGGTGGATGTTTGGCTGACGATATGGGACTTGGTAAAACAATTCAAACTATTACTATGCTTTCATCTATTTATCCTCAAGAACAAATGAGTACATTAATAGTAATGCCAAAAAGCTTATTATTTAATTGGGAAAATGAGATAAATAAATTTAATCCTGAGTTAACTTATTACACTTATTATGGTGCAAATAGGAGTATGAAAGAAGCTAAAACTAAACATCTTATTATCACCACTTATGCCATGCTTCGTAATGAAATCGAAAAATTTAGATTAGAAGAGTTTTTCTATATTGTTCTTGATGAATCACAAAATATAAAAAATTCTAATTCACAAGTTTCAAGAGCAGTGATGTTAATCAAGGCAAAGCACAAATTAAGTTTGAGTGGTACACCAATCGAAAATAATTTAAATGAACTTTATTCTTTATTTAGATTTTTAAATCCTGCAATGTTTGGATCACAAGATGAATTTAATAAATACTACTCTACACCTATCCAAAAAGATAATGATAAAGAAGTAGCTTATGAATTAAAAAAGAAAATTTATCCTTTTATTTTAAGACGTCTAAAAAAAGATGTCTTAAAAGAGCTACCAGATAAGATAGAACAGACTTTGTACATAGAAATGAGTCCAGAACAAAAAGAATTTTATGAGCAAAGAAGATTATTTTATTATAAAACTGTTAAAGAACAAATTGCCACGACAGGAGTTAAAAAATCACAGTTTTATATACTTCAAGCACTTAGTGAATTAAGGCAAATTGCCTCTATTCCCGAGTCCAAAAGTGAAAATACTATTATTTCACCAAAAAGAGAAGTTTTGATAGAGAATATTCTTGATGTTATTGCTAATGATCATAAAGTTCTTGTTTTTGCTAATTTTCTTAATGCACTTGATCATATTTCGGATGATTTAGAAAAACATGGTATAAAGCATCTGTTAATGACAGGGTCAACCAAAGATAGAAGAGATTTAATTGAAAAATTTCAAAATGATGCAAGCTATAAAGTCTTTTTAATGACTTTAAAAACAGGTGGATTAGGTCTTAATCTTACTGCTGCTGATTATATATTTATATTTGATCCATGGTGGAATAAATCAGCCGAAAACCAAGCTGTCGATAGAGCACATAGAATAGGACAGGATAAGACAGTCTTTAGTTACAAAATGATTACTAAAGGAACTATCGAAGAAAAAATATTGCAGTTACAGGAAAGAAAAATAGAATTATTTGATAGTATTATTTCTCATGATAGTTCCTCAATGAAATCATTAGATGAAAAAGATGTAGAATTTATTTTAGGAAGCTAGAATGCCCAGTAAAGAAGAAATAGAAGAAGTTGTTGATAAGGCTTATAGCCTTGACAATCTAAAAAAATTATATAGAGATTACTTATATAATTTTGATAAAAATAATGAAACTAAGCTTGATTTTAAAGATATAAGTTTTTCTCAACAAAAATTGCAGAAAAAAGAATTAACCAAAATTTTAGCTGAGGTATATATGAGTCCAGAATATTTTAGCAAACTGCTAACTTATTTACCTAAAGATGTCATCAAAGTCTTTAAGATGTTTGTTTGGGAAGGTGGCAAATACAAATTAGAGGAGCTAGAAAAAGATCTTGAATTAAAAATGCTTTTAGCAAATTCGTCTGGTAATAAATTTATTAATGCGTCATATTTATTTTTTAATTTTGAAAAAATAAGCAGTTTTAATTCAACAAATTTTGACTATAAAGTAACATTTCCATCTTTAATTAGAGATTTAGTTAGAGATAGTTTTGATACACCTTTAGGTTATCATCTTGAACCAGTAAAAGAGCCTGAGGGAACACAATTTGTCCAAAAAAATAACTCATCTGTAATTAAGTATATTCAACTTTATTATAACTATGTTAATGGTGGTAATATTTCTTTTTCTAAGCAAGATAAAATTTCAAAAGTATCCATGAAAAATATGAAAGAGTACTGTGAAATAAAAGAATTTTATGGACCTGAAGATAAAGAGCTTGAGTTTATCAAAACTGAGATTATAATTCAATATTTAAGAGATATAACAATTAATCAACAGCAAACAAATCTTGAGTTATTAAAATCATTAGTATTTAAATTTATTGACCCCAATGTAACTTATTTTCTTGATAACTTGTTACCACATATTAGAGGGAAAGGTAATGACTTTAGACAAAATGAGGATTATAAAAGTAGAAATCTTGAAGTAAGAAAAGCTGTTTTTTCTTTAATTAAAGAACTACCTCAAGAAGAATGGATTTCGATAGAAAGTATTGAAAAGTTTGCCTCCTATCGTAATTTATTTTTGCAACTTTTTGATGAAAGTTTTGCTGAAAATAGTTTATATTTTGATGAAATGAAAAGAACATCTAACTCATATACCTTTAGCCAAAAAACATATATTAAAGATGATTTATACAAAGAAATTATTATATTGCCTCTAATTAAAGCATCAATGTTTTTATTTTCAGCTCTAGGTATCATTGATATTGCTTATGATAAACCTACTAATAATTCTTATAGACAAAAAAGCCAAGAATATTTGTCTATTTTTGATGGACTAAAATTTATTAAGCTTAACGATTTAGGCTCTTTTGTTGCAGGTTACACTGAAACAGTTGAAGTAGAAGAAGAAAAAGAAGAAATAGAGATAAAATTAGATGAGGATAGATTGTTATTAACTACTTTTGGAAACAATAAATTTGTCAGTTTATTTATAGAAAGTATTTCTGAAAAAATAGCTGATAATAAATACAAAATAAGTTTTTCTTCGTTTTTAAGTAATTGTAATGATAAAGACGAATTAGAGAATAAAATAAAAACGTTTAAAGCTGAAATATCAAGTACCTTACCTTGGCTTTGGACAGATTTTTTTAATAAATTAGTCGAAAGAACTAATCTTTTTCAAAAAAAGACAGATATGGAAATATTTAAGATAACTGATAAAGAGATAATTAAAATAATTGCTGAGGATAAAGTTTTAAAGAGTCTTATTCTTAAAGTTGAAAACTTTTTTGTTGCTATAAAAACTACAGATTTAACAGCAGTAAAAAAAAGATTAGAAGAATTTGGTTATCTAATTTAAAATATGAAATATGATTATAAAATAATGGTTGCTTACGACAGCAAAAGAGGAATAGGAAAAAATAATACTATTCCTTGGAATATTCCAGAAGATCTTAAAAGATTAAAAGAATATACGCTCAATCAAACTATAGTTATGGCTACCAAGACTTTTGATAGTATTATCAAAGATTTTGGAAAACCGTTACCAAAAAGATTGAATGTCGTTGTTAGTAGATCAATTGAAAAGATTGATTATGAAAATTGTGATTTATTAAGGACTACAGAAGAAGTATTAGAAAAGTATCCTAAAGCTTGGATATTTGGTGGTAGCTATCTTTATAACGAGTTTATGCCTTATGTTAATCAAATCTATGCTACTGAGATTGAAAAAGATTATGAATGCCAAGTTTTTTTTCCTAAAGTAAATATGGAGGAATGGAAAATAACAGAAGAAGAACAAAAAGATGGATATAAGTTTGTCACTTACTCTAGGATCTAGGAAATAAGTAAAAAATATTCCTTTCCTAAGCAAATTCTAAGTTTTAAATAATCATTTCCTCATTATATTTTGCGAATATTGTATTTGTAAAGATAAAAAAATGTAGGAGAAATTATTAATGACAAATAATACAAACAAAAGTATATCAAAAATAACTTTATTTTCAACGGGCTTTAGTGGTGTTATAGCAGGATCACTATTAAGTGGAGGTTTGAGCTTTGTATCAGCCGCAACAAATTCTAATAACGCTAACAACCCAAAAGTACCTGCTATAGTAGAAAGAGCAGAAACAGGAACGTCAAAAAGTACAATAGCCGATAAATTAAGCACTGATTTTATTAATGTTGCCAAAAATGTAACACCATCTATTGTTACCATTAACTCAACTAAAAATATTAAACAAGTATCAATGCAACAAAGATTTTTTGATTCTCAAGGAGATGAATATAATCAGGGCTATCCTCAACAAATGCAAAAGCAACAAAGTTTAGGATCAGGTGTAATAGTCGATAAATTAGGTATTATATTAACAAATAATCATGTGGTTGAGGGTGCTGACGAAATAAGTGTAACACTCCAAGATAAAAGAAAATTTAAAGCAAAAGTTTTGGGCACAGATCCAAAAACAGATTTGGCAGTTATCAAAATCGAAAAAGCAGATAATTTACCAGTAGCAAAATTAGGTGATTCAAATAAGGTATCAGTTGGCGAATGGGTTCTTGCTATAGGTAATCCACTTGGATTATCGTCATCTGTAACATCAGGCATTATTAGTGCCAAAGGAAGAGATCATGTTGGTATAGTTGATTTTGAAAACTTCTTACAAACAGATGCAGCCATAAACCCTGGTAATAGTGGAGGAGCATTGGTTAATTTACAAGGAGAAGTTATTGGTATTAATACGGCTATTGCGTCAAAAACAGGTGGATACATGGGTATAGGATTTGCTATTCCTAGTACTATGGCTCAAAAAATTATGAGTGAATTAATTAGTAAAGGTAAGATAACACGTGGATTTTTGGGTATTCAAATTCAAGACATTAATGATTCGTTTGCAAGAAGCTTAAAATTACCAAATGATACTAAAGGAATTATTGTTGGCAAAATAGAGCATGGATCACCTGCTGAAAAAGCAGGCTTAAAGCCTTATGATATAATATCTGAACTCAATGATACAGCAGTTGAAGACGTTAGTGCTTTTAGAAATGCAATAGCCTCAGAAGAACCAGGAAAGAAAGTTAACCTTGCTATTATCAGAGATGGTAAAAAAATGAATATTTCTGTAGGTCTTGGTGAATTAGAAAAAAAGATAGCTAAAGCACAAATAAAACCTAAACTTAATTCTACAGATAAATTAGGTTTTCAAGTTGAACCTTTAACTCCTGAAATGCTTAGTCAATTAAATATTAATCAGGATGTTGCAGGAGTGATAGTTTCTAATGTTAAAAATGATAGTACTGCTAGTGAAGCTGGCTTAGAAAGAGGTGATATAATTCAAGAAGCTAATCGCAATTCAATAAATTCAGAGGAAGATTTTAATCATGCTACTAATAATCTAAATTCTGGCGATTCAGTACTTTTAAAGGTTATTAGACAGAATAGTCCAATACTTTTAGCATTAACAATTAAATAACATGATTTATATGTTTTAAAATAACTCCTTATCTATTTCTTAAATTGGTAAAAGATAAAAAATAGATAAGTGAGTTTAATTAAAATTCTATAAATTATTTTTGGTAATTATTAAATCAAGAATATTTTCCTCTATATTAACTCCATACATATTAGCAACATCCTGTAATCCTGTAGGGCTTGTAACATTTATTTCACTGAGATAATCACCTAATATATCTATACCAACAAATTTTAAACCCATTTTTTTTAAGACAGGTTTTAGAGTATCACAGATAAATATTTCTCTTGGTGTAATCTCACATTTTACAGATGTTGCACCTGCACAAAGATTTCCTCGATGATCGTATTCACTTGGTACACGAACAAATGCCCCTAAAGGTTCGCCATCAATTAATATTATTCTTTTGTCACCCTTAGTTGCCTCTGGTATATACTTTTGAGCCATAATTGAGATGGTACCGTATTCGGTCGATACATCAATCAAAGCTTGAGTATTTTTATCTCCTTCTTTAACTATAAAAATACCTTCTCCACCTTTTTTATCAAGAGGCTTTAATACTATTTGACCACCAGCTTTAGTTAAAAAATCTTTTATTACATCTCTATTTTTGGTAACAATTGTGTCAGTAATTAAATCTGGAAAATTAAGTATAAAAACTTTTTCATTTGCACTTCTAATACTATCAGGATCGTTAATAATATGAGTTCTTTCTTTTATTAGGCTTAATAAATAAGTTGCATGAATATATTCCATATTAAAAGGTGGATCTTTTCTCATAAATATTGCATCAAAATCAGCTAAATTTTTGGTTTCAGTAACTATTTTTTCATAATATTTTTTTGAGCGTTCTAGTCTTACTTGAGTTATTTTTGCATATAATTCATTTTTTTCAGCCCACATATTTTCTAAATCTGCATACCAAATTTCATAGCCTCTTTTTTGAGCAGCTAACATAATAGCAAAAGTACTATCTCTATCAATATTTATTTCTTCTATTGGATCCATGATAAAAGCCAATCTCATTGTTTGTTATCTCCTACGTTTTATCTAATTAGTACAAAAAAAATCAGAAGCCATAATACTACTCTTAAGTATTATAGCTTTTTATCAAAATTTGATTTTGTTTGCTCGTCATTTCATAATGAAGAACGCATCATATTAATGACTTAAGTAATATATTATTTAGCTTTTGGTGGGTTAATAGATAAAGCTTTTACAACATTTATTTTGCCAAATCCTGAATTATTGTCAGGCCCTGGAGTACCTATATCATCAGTTGTTAACTCTAAATGTTTTCTAATACCTACCATATCAAGCAAAGGGTACTTTGTTTTGATTAAAGCCACTTCACCAGCAACATAAGCGGCTGCAATTGATGTTCCACTAAGTACAGCGTAATTTGGTGTAATTTGAGCATTCTTTGTTGATGAAGTAGACATAATATTTTGTCCTGGAGCACATACAGAAATAAATTCGCCTGTGTTTGAAAAACTTGAAATAGTATTACCTTGATCTATGGATGTAACTGCTATTACACCTTTTGAAGCAGCTGGATAAGTAGGAGTTGTGCTACCACTATCACCACTACCTACAACTAAAGGAACTTTTTTGGTATAAGCATATTTAATTAAATCATCGAATGCTTTACTTGGTTTTGCACCTTCTACTGTAAAAGTAACAACATTTGCACCATGATCGATTGCCCAAGCAACGCCTTGAATCAAATCACCATCTTTGGCTTCTCCATCTTGTGACATAACTTTAATAGGCATAACTTTACATGCTGGTGCAACTCCATAAACACCTGCACTTGGATTTGAAGCAACTATAACTCCTGCTTGATGAGTACCTACCCCGTTAACGTCCTGAGCTGAATCTGTATCTGAAAAAGCACTAAATCCAGTAACTAATTTTCCTTTTAAATCTGGATGACTAAGATCTACTCCCGTACTAACAACTGCAATAGTTGTAAATGATTTACCTGTATAAATTGAGTTTGCTTTGACTATTCCTGATTGTTGAATAGATGAAGTATTAGCTGTAGTTGTAGTTACTAATGAAGGCTGAATTTTCATTTTTCTAATATAATTAGGCTCTACATACTCAATTGATGGATCAGCTTTTAATTTATCTACATTTTCGGGAGAATCTACTTTTACAATGTCTACAGCTATTGATTTTATTTCTTTTTGAATCTTTAAACCAAATTTATCTTGAAATGCGACATCACCATCCAAATATGACAAACCTCTTCTTTTAACAATATATTCATTATCAGAAGATGCAGAAGAAATAGTTACAGATTCGGTACTAGCTGGTTTTGTTAAGATAGTACGGCTACACCCTGTTGATATTAGGCTTAATAATCCAATCATTAAACTTAAACTTGTTTTTATAGTAGTTCTTAAAATCATAAATATTACCTAAATTTTTCTCTAGCAATCACTTTTAATTATAGAACACATTGATCAGATTCTTTCTTAATTAATTATTATCTGATAATTAATTTTTGTTTAACAAAAGCCCTAAATCTTATAACATAACAAAAGGTATTTTAAAATAAAATTATTTTTTTTCATTATCTTAAGTGGTTGTTATATAATAATTTTAAAAATTTATGATTTTAAAAAATAATTAAGTAAATGAACAGTAAAAAGTATAAAGTAATGATTTCTGGATATTATGGTTTCGGAAACATTGGTGATGAAGCTATTTTGACCTCAATAGTTGATAGTCTTAGAGCAGCCAATCCTAATATTATTTTTGTTGTTTTATCATCTGATCCAAATCTTACCAGTCGTCAACTAAATGTTAAGTCAATTAATCGTCTAAACTTAGCAATGATTATCAAAGAATTAATCACAACAGATTTATTTATAAGTGGTGGTGGGGGCTTAATGCAAGATGTGACAGGACCTGCTAGTGTTTCTTATTACAGTGGATTAATTAAACTGGCACAAATACTTAATGTTAATACAATGATTTATGCTCAAGGTCTTGGTCCATTAAATAAACCTTTTAATATAAATATAGTCAAAAAAGTATTTGCAAAAGTTGATGCAATAGCTGTTAGAGATTCTTTTTCTCAAGATGATTTATTAAAAATGGGATTAAGCCAAAATAAAATACAAGTAACTGCTGATCCTGCTCTATTACTTGAAAGCGTAGATAAAAAATCTATCCATAATATTTTAATCGCAGAAGGTATTGATCCATCTATTCCTATAATTGGTATTGCTATTAGACCTTGGAACTCTTGGTATGAAAGACAATTAAAATCATTTACGTCAGTTGTTTATCAGTTGGCCAAAAAATATAATTTGCAAATATTACTTATACCTTTTCAGCAATCATCTGATCTATGGATTTCAAGAGAAGCAGAAGTATGTTTTAAAGCGAGACCTGAATCTGATGTCCAAATAAATGTTTTGCAAAGAGCGTGTACACCCAAAGAAATGATGGGATTAATTGGGGCAATGCACATTGTGATAGGTATGAGATTACATTCGCTAATTATGGCGGCCGCAAACAATGTTCCATCTATAGGAATAGCTTATGATCCAAAAGTAAAGCATTTTTGTACACTAGCGGGATTTCCTTATATAAATTCAGTTATCGATTTACAAGACGTAGAAAATACATTATCTGTCATAGAAAGTGTTATAGCTAATATAGATAAGAATAGAGAAATATTAAGAGAAAATATCCCTCATCTAACTGAGCTTTCTCATAATAATGTAAAAACAGCACTTAGTTTTTTAAAATAAAAACATATTGATTCTTTAATTTATTTTTCAAAATTATTATTTTTAAAGCAAAATATATTAAGCTGTTAAACATGTTTGAAAAATTATCGTCAAAATCTATAAAAGTAGTTATGTTTGCTCAAGAAGAAGCAAGACGTTATGAAAGTACTTTTGTCGAAAACGAGCATCTACTATTAGGCATACTAAAAGAAAATACCAGTGTAGCCTCAAAACTCTTGAATGAAAGAGGAATTGACTATGATTCAACATCATTAAAGTTAGAAGATTCTATGTCTACAAAAAAAAGCTCTTTAAGATTTGAAATGCAATTTTCACCATTAACAAAACAAGCTATTGAACTTGCAATGGATGAAGCCGAAAAATTAAAAGATGATTTAGTTGAGCCAGAACACCTTTTGCTCGGAATAGTTAATATTGGTGAAGGTATTGCTATCAGTATCATGAAAGATGCGGGCATTAATCTTAGTAGAATGAGATGGCATATTTTAAGATTAAGAGAGAGTAATGAAAATGATGATGAGGGATCAGCACCAGCAACTATAAGTTTAACCACAGATTTAACTGCTAAAGTTGAACAAAAAGAAATTAATGCTGTAATTGGTCGAAATTATTTGATAGAAGAAGTTATACCACATCTTAATTTATTTAATAAAATATATCCACTAATTATTGGTGAGTCAGGTGTTGGTAAAACTAGTTTGATCATTGGCATTACTCAATATTTGATGGAAGGTAAAATTTATAAGGAGCTACAAAATTTTAGAGTTTTAGAATTTGATTTTAATACTTTATTATCAGAGGCGGTTAATCCTGAGGACATAAATAAACTTTTTAAAACTTTTGCTAATGAAGTAAAACAGGCAAAAGATATAATACTGGTTGTCGATAACTTGGAGAATATATTTCAAGAAAAATTAATTAATAGTGGCATTATCTCTATCTTTTTACAAATACTTAAGAGTGGTAATACATATCTTATTGGCATAACTAATCCTGAAAGTTATCAGAATGTTATTAAAAAATCAGAATTAAAAAAATATTTTAAATTAATAGATGTTCCTGAGGCTGATCGTGTCGAAACAAAAATGTTTCTTGAACATTGGCAAAATAAAATAAGCGAATTTTATAATGTTGATATTGATGATGAGGCTCTGAATACAATTGTTGATTTAACAAAAAATTATTATCCCGAAAAATATTATCCTGCAAGTGCTTTAGAATTATTAGATTTAGCCGTTTCCAAAAAGAAATTCTCACGTTCAATAGCTCAATCAAGAATTAAAGATATGGAAAGACATTTAAAAGTTTTGAGGCATCAAAGAGATGTTTATCTTGAACAGAAAAATTTTCATCAACTTGAAGAAATAAAGCATGAGGCTCAAGTTTATGAGGAAGAAATAAAAATACTTACAGTTAACATGTTATCAAGTATCAGACCTACTCTGACCTCTGGAGATATACAATTAATAGTAGGTAAAAAATTAAAAGAGGAGGACAAGTCATGATTATCGCAATAGATGGCCCTGCAGGTGCTGGTAAAAGTTCTGTTGCAAAAGACGTTGCAAAGAAGCTTAATTATACTTATATTGATACAGGCGCAATGTATAGAGCCTTAACTTGGAAAGCAATTAAAAGCAATATAAATATATCTGATGGTAGTCAACTAGAAAAATTACTTAAAGAATCAAAAATAGAATTGATACCAAATAATGAAGAAAATATTTTAAAAATATATCTTGATAACAATGATATAACTGAGCAAATAAGAGATCCTTTGGTCAGTAATGCTGTATCAGAAGTATCAGCTCATAAAAGTATCCGAGATATTATGGTTATAAAACAAAGAAATATTGCCCAAAATAAAAATGGTGTAGTTATGGATGGTCGAGATATTGGCACAGTTGTATTTCCTAATGCCGAAATAAAAATATTTTTAACAGCAAGTGTTGAAGAAAGAGCAAAAAGAAGGTTTATTGAGCAAGAATCAAAAGGCATATCAACAGATATTAATAGATTGATCTTAGAAATAAGTAAACGTGATGATTATGATTCAAATAGAATAATAGCACCATTAAAACCTGCACATGATTCAATAATACTTGATACAACTTCTTTAGATTACGGGCAAGTAGTAAATAAATTCATTCAAATAGTTTTAGATTTTGAAAAAGAACTGATTTCAGAAAAATTATCCTTTAAAAAATAGTTTTATTTTAAAGGTTAAGCTCTGTTTAAAAATTTTAAATAGAAAGATTAATAATCACAATACTATAATCAAAACTAGAATGACATTATCTACAATACTAGCAATACAAAAAGTTGGAACTCAAGCACTAGAGCCAATAAAACTTGCATTTGATGTAAAGCAACCAAATGTAACTAATAATTAAGACAGAAGATAAAAATAAGGTTGCTTCTGTTTCAAGTGCTCTAAATACAACACCTACCATCAGCAGTAGAAATAAATCGTCTATTACCGTTGTTTATTTTGGAAAATAACATGATAGTAATGGTGGTATAAGTGTATATTCTCCAAAAAATATATCTAGAAGATTGAACCAATTGAAAGAGCCAACTTTTGTTTGTAGTTTTGGCAAGGTTAGTAAATAACTAAATATAATGGTTAAGTATAATTTATCTTTAGGTTAACAAATATAACAAAAAGTTATAGAAATAATAATTCTTTAATGTTATAATTTTAATGTTATAATTCTATTCTTTCTATGG
>JACMQJ010000692.1 GCA_014377055.1 Candidatus Sericytochromatia bacterium | reverse complement strand
TCCAGGCTTCTCATACATAAATATTGCTTCATCACCTTTATAGCTGATTGTTCCTGATGTGTTATAAACAGAGTCACCATTTTTTGGTAAAGCTTTGCCACTAAAATTATAGAGATTATCAGATATTTTTGTAATAGTTACGGTACTTTTGGATACATTATCTTCTGTTTGCCATTCGCCACTTTGTTGTAAAGATAATTGAGGAGCTGGACTTGCTATAGGTCTAAATGATGATACTGGTTGTTGTGGTGTAGTAACACATGCAGGCAAAGGTAGAATGGATATTAATATTAACAACGCTTTTTTATTAAATTTCATTTTTAATTTTATCCAATTATTAAATAACATTGACTAAATGGTAATTCTTTTTACCTTTTTGTACTAATATAAACTTATTCCTCAAAAGAGACTCAGAATTAATTATACCATCTACATTATCAAACTTATCCTTATTAATCTTTAGCCCACCTTGTTGGATCAGTCTTTTTGCTTCTCCTTTTGAAGTTGATGCTTGAGAATTAACTAATAAATCAAGAATTGATAATCCATTATCAAGTTTACTTTTTTCAATATTACCTGATGGTACTCCCTCAAATAACTCGAGTATTTCATTTTCACTAAAAGATTTTAGATTATCACTTGTACCATTACCAAATAAAATTTGACTAGCTGATTTTGCTTTTTCTAATAATTCTTTACTATGAACTCGAACAGTTATATCATCTGCTATAGCATTTTGTAATGCTCTTAAATGTGGTGCTTCCTCATGTTGTTTTTCTATTTCTTCAATTTCTTCTTTTGATTTGAGAGTAAAAATTCGTATAAAGTTTTTGCTATCTTGATCAGAGCTATTTAGCCAAAACTGATAAAATTTATAAGGTGATGTTTTTTCGGCTGAGAGCCATACATTTCCACTCTCTGTTTTACCGAATTTTGTACCATCTGCTTTTTTGATCAATGGAGTTGTTAGAGCATAAGCATCTCCTCCATCTTTTCTTCTAATTAACTCTGTACCTGTAACAATATTACCCCATTGATCGGAGCCACCCATTTGTAATTTAACATTATTATTTTTAAAAAGATGATAAAAATCATATCCTTGAACCAACTGATAACTAAATTCGGTAAATGACATGCCATTTTCTAATCTATTTTTTACTGAATCTTTTGCCATCATATAATTAACGCTGATATGCTTACCAACATCACGAATAAACTCAAGGAAACCAAAATTTTTGAACCAATCATAATTATTAACTATTTCAGCTGAATTTTCACCACAATCAAAATCAAGAAACTTTTTTAATTGATTAAGTTGACATTGTTGATTATATTGTAATGTTTCTTCTGAAAGTAGATTACGTTCTGCACTCTTACCAGAAGGATCTCCAACCATTCCAGTTGCACCACCAACCAGAGCGATAGGCTTATGCCCTGCTTTTTGAAAATGAAGCAAACTCATAACTTGAACAAGATTACCAACTCCAAGAGAATCAGCCGTTGGATCAAAGCCAATATAGCCACGAGTCATTTCTTTGTTTAAGTGTTCTTCTGTGCCTGGAGTTATGTCATGTAGCATTCCACGCCACTTTAGTTCTTCAATAAAATTTTTCATATCTTTCCTTAGAGTATAAAAACGGGTATTTAATTATTTTTTTACAGATGCCTTGAGCTCTTTTAATATCTCTCGCACTTGTACTTGTCTACATTTTAGACAAGTTGGCTCCATATCTACATACAAATAATAAGGTGTAGAAACCATTCTTTTGCAAACTCTACACATTGCACCGTCAGGAAATTGAAATTTTATTCCTGATTCAGCACAAACAAATGATGGTCTTTCAATATTGATACACATTAAAAATTAACCTTTGAACAATATATTTTACGACTAATTATAATAGCAAATAGAGAAAAGATCATTATTTTATACTCATAAATTTATAGTTTGAGTTTTATAATGTTCTAAAGACATTTTGTTCAAATAACTTGTTCTTTTAAATAATTAGAATGTTGAGCTATTTCATTAATTACAGCACTGAGATTTAATGAATCAAGTATTTCCATAAAAATACAACTCTCGATTAAAATTTTGTCATCTTCTGAAATATAGACACGTGAAAAAAATAAGTCATTGTTTGATTTAGAAATTTCTAATAAATTCATGGAATCGTTATATTTTCGTACCAGACATTCACAGACGATTATTTTTTTTGATATTCCATCATCTTCATTTTCAAAAACATCCTGATAAACATTTACTATTTCATCGGGGTTTCCTGCAAATCCTATTCTGAGCGAATAAACACTTTTTAATTCATCATAACTAAACTCGGTTTGAAGTATATCTGTAGTACTTTGTACTAATTCTTTAAAGTTCATAATTTCAAATTTTTCACATAAATAATAACTGATTAATTATATCATTGTAGTTGAATTAAATTTATAAACAATAAATCTAAATAATTAATATTAGTATGCTCCATCTGCTTAATAAACCAATTATTTCAAATTTGAGATATTAACAATTTCAAATACTAGAGTTGTCTTATCTTAAGAACTTAATATTTAATGTTAAAATACAACAGATCAAAGCTTGGTTATATATTAAGTTTTACGTAATATTACTTTGAGGTTACTTTTTTAATGTTGAATATTGGTATTTTGGGAGCAGGAACAGTTGGGACAGGTGTAATAAATGTTCTTCATCAAAAAAGCTTAGAATTTGAAAACAAAATAGGCAGTCCAATAAAAGTAAAAAGCATTGCTGTTAAAAATATTGAAAAGCATAAAAGTAGTTTTTCTGACAATCTTATTTTCACGGATAAACCTGAAAATGTAGTTAATGATCCTGAAATTGATATAATTGTTGAGCTGATAGGTGGAGAATATCCTGCCAAAGATCTTATTATTCAAGCCATCAAAAATGGTAAGCATATAGTTACAGCAAATAAAGAAGTTATCTCAAAACATGGATATGAAATATTTAATTTGGCAAAAAAAATGGGTGTTTTGGTATATATAGAAGGCTCTGTAGCTGGTGGTATACCTATTATTCAAACTCTAAAAAGAGATTTAATAGCAAATAAAGTAAATAGTTTGATGGGTATCATAAATGGTACTACCAATTATATTTTAACTGAAATGGCACAAAAGAAAAGAGATTTTTCTGAAGTTTTGCAAGAAGCACAAAAGTTAGGATATGCCGAAGCAGATCCAACTTCTGACATAGAAGCTTATGATGCTACTTATAAGCTATCAATTATAGTTTCTTTAATTTTTGGTAACCATGTTAAAGTAGAAGAGATATATCGTGAGGGAATTGATAAAATATCTATTCGTGACATTGAATACGCTCAAAAACTTGGCTATACAATAAAATTATTAGCCATAGCAAAACACCATGATGATGGTAGTTATGAAGCAAGAGTACATCCAACAATGATCAATTCAGAACACCCTTTAGCCTCTGTTAATGGAGCATTTAATGCTATATGGCTTAATGGAGATTGTGTTGGTGACTTTATGTTATATGGTAAAGGTGCAGGTCAATTACCAACAACTAGTGCTGTAGTTGCTGATATTTTAAACTTGGCGATTGATATTAAGGCAAAAAATATTTTAGCCTCATCAGAAAGTCATGATTATATTAAGATAGCACCCATAGAAAAAATAACTTCAAAATATTATGTTAGATTATCTACAGCAGATCAACCCGGTGTCATGGGAATTATAGGAAGAGATTTAGGTTTATCAGAAGTTAGTATTAATTCACTATGGCAAGCAAATACAGGTGAAGATACAGCTGAAATAGTCTTAATAACTCATCCTGTAACAGAAGCAAATATGAATAAAGCAATTAATTTATTAAAAAGCTCAGAAGGAATTAAACAAATTAATAGTTTAATTAGAGTAGAATGATTATTTTTTTAATTAAAATAGATATAAAGGTAGAAGTTGCATTTGGATAATAAAAATAAAATAAAAAGATATTTAATAATATTTTTTACTATTATAGTTGCTCTTTTTGTTTATAAAATATATAGTATTTTGACACCATTTTTTATATGTGCTTTGTTGATATATGTTTTAGCGCCTATAGTAAATTATCTTTCTAAAAAGACAATATTTGGAAAAAATTTATCTCGTGGCTATAGTGTAATAATTATATACTTAATGGTTATCGGTATCTTAAGCGTTTCTTCATTTGTCATTTTTCCACTTGCTTATGGTGAAGGCAAAAAAATAGCCTCAGATATTCCAAAACAAATTTCTGTTTTTAAGAATGATACTTTACCAGTTTTATTGTCTAATCTTCAAGATCAACTTGATGGTTTTGGTGTAGAGATAAGTCTTCAGCAAGAGTTTGATAAAAGTATTGATTCCTTTTTCTCATCTGGTCAAATGCAAATAAAATCAATACCTAAATATGCACAAAAATTTGCAGCAGGATTCTTTTCCACTCTAACATCTTTAATAGTTATCTTTATCTTTACAGCATTTATTTTAATTGATTTACCAAAAATTAAAGAAAAAGGTGTTGCTATGATACCAGCCAAATATCATCAAGGTATTTTTGAATTATCAAGCTCAATTAATAAGGATTTGAATGGAGCAATCAGGGGACAGTTAATTATTTGTGTGGTTAATGGTATTTTGACTTCTGTAGGCTTATTACTTTTAAAGGTTAAGTTTGCTATTACTTTGGGTATTATAGCTGCAATATTTAGCTTAATACCTATTTTTGGTACAATTTTTAGTTTAGTACCAACCGTTTTAGTTTCATTAACTCAAAGTTGGGTTTCAGCTTTAGAATGCTTGATTTTGATCATGTTAGTTCATTTAATTGAAGCTAATTTACTTAATCCAAAAATTATGGGTACAAGTGTTGAGTTACATCCATCAATCATTATTTTTTCTATCTTTGTAGGTGAGGCATTGTTTGGAGTTCCTGGATTATTACTTGCTGTTCCATTTGTAGCTATTATTCGCTCAATACTTATTTTTATCTACAATAGATATTTTATTGAGGATAATACAAATACCGAGATTTTAATTGAAAGTAATCTATATGATTAAGCTTATTTATTAAAATAGCTAATTTTTATGGCTATTTTAAGTTGAGATAATATGCCATTTCTTAACAAAAAAAAATATTATGAATTACAACTATTGTATTCTAAAAGTATATAATTCTTAAAGTTTGAATATAATTTTTATTAAATAAAAATGGAAAAATACAAAGTAACTAGCAAGATATTAGTAGTAGATGATGAAGAAGACATAGAATTACTTATTAGGCAAAGATTTAGAAAAAGAATCACTAGTGGTGAGCTAGAATTTTTCTTTGCACGCAACGGCCTGCAAGCAATGGAAATATTAAGCCAAAAAGAAGATATATATATGATCTTAACTGATCTAAACATGCCTGTTATGGATGGTATATCTCTAATAAAAAAAGTAAGTGAAACTCATCCACTAATTAGATGTGTTGTCATTACAGCTTATAGTGATATGGATAAAATAAGAAAAGCAATGAATTCAGGAGCTTTTGATTTTTTAAACAAACCATTAGATCTTGAAGATTTAGAAATAACACTAAATAGAACTTTGATTTATTTGGAACAGGTTAAGGAAAAAGCTTTTTTAGAAAAACAACTTAGACAAGCTCAAAAAATGGAAACTCTAGGACAACTTGCCAGTGGAATAGCTCATGACTTTAGTAATATTTTAATGTTAACGCTTGGTAGAAGTCAAATACTTTTGTATCGTGAGCTTGATGAAAAAACACATCAAGAAATTTTGGAAATAAAAAAAGCCTCCGAAAAAGCAATAGCTTTAACAAATCAGCTCTTAACTTTTAGTCGTAAACAAGATAATAAATTTGAAGC
>JACMQJ010000691.1 GCA_014377055.1 Candidatus Sericytochromatia bacterium | reverse complement strand
GCTTTAACAGAAGCAGTTCTTTCGGCACAAATACATAAACTATAAGAAGAATTTTCTATATTACATCCCAAAAAAACGTCTCCATCTCCTGTCATTAGAGCCGCACCAACAGGAAAGTTTGAATAAGGAGAATAAGTCATTTTACTTGCATCAATAGCCTGATTAAGTAGTTCTCGATAATTAATTTTCATTTAAAATCTCCTATTGTTTATTTTTCATAGCAGCTTGGATAAAACCGACAAATAATGGATGTGGATTATCTGGTCTTGATTTAAATTCAGGATGAAACTGACTAGCTACAAACCATTTGTGTTCTGGTAACTCAATTATTTCTACCAGTTTACCATCTGGTGACATACCAGAAAATTTTAAGCCCTTTTTTGATAAAATATCTATATATTTATTATTTACTTCATATCTATGACGATGTCTTTCGCTAATCAACTCTTTGCCATATAATTTAAATAATTGTGAATCAGTTGCAACTTTACAATCCCATTTACCAAGCCTCATCGTTCCTCCACGATTAACAACATCTTTTTGATGCTCCATCAAATCAATAACTGGATAAGGCGTTTTTGCGTCAAACTCTGTACTATTTGCTCCATTCATATCACATACATCACGGGCATATTCGATAATAGCACATTGCATACCGAGGCATAAGCCAAGGAAGGGTATATTATTTTCTCTAGCATAACGAATCGCTTCTATTTTTCCTTCAATTCCTCTATCACCAAAACCACCTGGTACAAGTATTCCATCGACATCACCAACAAAACTTTTGGCATCACTTTTTTCTATTTGCTCATCGGCATGAACCCATTTTATATTAATTTTGCAACCAAGTTTTGCACCAGCATGTTTTAAAGATTCACAAACACTTATATATGCATCACTAAGAGCTACATATTTGCCAACAATAGCTATACTAACAGTTTTTTCAGCTTTTTTTAGATTATTGGCAACTTCTAGCCAACCATTCCATTTTGCTTCATTACATTTTATGTTTAATCTTTCAATTATTTGTTTGGCCAATCCAGCAGTTTCAAGAGCTAAAGGTACATCATATATGGATTCTACATCTCTACCTTCGATCACAGCGGCGATATCAACATCACAAAATAATGAAAGCTTTTCTTTGACAGAAGGAGGCAAAGCTTTGTCTGTACGACAAACAAGTATATCAGGCTGTATGCCATAACTTCTTAATTCTTTAACACTATGTTGAGTTGGCTTAGTTTTTTGTTCTCCATTGGTACTTATTGAAGGAACTAAAGTAACATGTAAATACAGAACATTTTCTCTACCAACATCTTTTTTGATTTGTCTGATAGCTTCAATAAATGGTAAACCTTCTATATCTCCTACAGTGCCACCTATTTCGGTTATTACAATTTGAAAGCCTTCTTGAGCAATTGCCTTAATACTTTCTTTAATCTCATCGGTTATATGTGGTATGACTTGAACAGTACCACTGAGATAATCACCTTTTCTTTCTTTATTGATAACATTCTGATAGACTCTACCAGCAGTTACATTATTTTTGCGTGATAGAGCTGTATCAATAAATCTTTCATAATGACCTAGATCAAGATCTGTTTCTGCCCCATCTTCGGTAACAAAAACTTCTCCATGCTGAAAAGGGCTCATTGTGCCAGCATCAATATTGATGTATGGATCAAGTTTTATTATAGATACAGAAAGTCCTCTATTTTTTAGAAGTCGTCCAAGTGAAGCAGCAACAATACCTTTACCTATTGAAGAAACTACGCCACCTGTTACAAATATGTATTTGGTTTGCATTTTAAAATTATTTTTTAT
>JACMQJ010000690.1 GCA_014377055.1 Candidatus Sericytochromatia bacterium | reverse complement strand
TTCGCCTATTTCAGGAGATTTACTCACTTTTTATTCCTTAGTACTATATAAAAAATTTAAGTTATAAATTTTTTAAGATATGCCTAAATTAAATTATAGAAAGAATCATTAAATCCTGAACTCAAAGAAAAAGTAAATAATCAAAATAATTTTGACTATTTACTTAAAAGTTAAAATAAATCCTTAAAATTGACTAAGCATAGTAGATAGCGTTTTTAAATCTTTTTCTAGGATAGCTCTTTTTGCTCCCTCAGATACAAACAATGCTTTATTTTCTTGAGATTGTTTTATAATATTTTTTAGTTCAATATTAATTGCATCAAGCTTAGCTATTCGATCCTTAACGTCTTTTCTGTTTTTTAGATCATCTTTATCTATATTAAGCCTTCCATCATTTTTTCTATTAAGCGATGTTGTCTTTAAGTCTAGCTCACTGATTATATCTCTAAATTTTTGTAGTAAAGTTACTATATTTGCTTTATTAGGATCTATGCTAAGTTTTAACTCTCTTTGTAATTTGTCAGCCAGATCAATAGATTTTCTTATGGTTAGATTGTCACTAGAACTTGTTCTATTAATCGATGATTCCTTGTTTGTTTCCATAATATCGCTTAGTAATTTATTGGATGTGTCATTAAATATAATAATTCTTTGTTTTACATCGATTAATTTATCTGTTGCCTGAGTGAATCCATCCAAAGCTTTTTTCAAAGCAGGTATTTCAAAAGCAGCTTTTAGTTGGGCGGGAGGTATTGCTTCAAGTTGATGCTTTCTATCTATAGTAAGTATATCTTTACGTTGAGCTATATTTGGTACAGGAGATGCGATTCCATTTACCGAAGGATTACTCTCATTTGTTAGAGTTGATTCGTTACTTTTAAAATTACTCATAAGAATAGATATTTGTTCAGGTTTAGATCTAATATCTTTAATAAGTTGGCTATATCGTGCGGCTTCTTCTAAATTTCCTTCACTTAAAGCTAGATTCATATTATACATAATATCGGACATTGCATCTTTAACTGCTGCAGGTATCTTGGGATCTTTTAATGCTTCTTTTAGAGCTATAGATGTACTCTTAAACTCACTAGCTCTAGCTTGAAGTTCCTGTGCTAAAGCAGACGACTTGTCTTTTAAAGCTGAAATTTTGTCTAACATGTTGTTTATCTGACTTAATTCTTTTGTGTAATTTGGTGCTAATTTAGAAAGAATATTTTTTATGGTTTTTGAATCTTCTATACTAAGTCCTGAGGTTGACAGTACGGTATTAGTGAGTATCTTTCTTAAATTACTAACATCATCATTAGATAAACTAGTGTTTCCTGAAACACTTATATTATTTAACAAAGAACTTATGTTTCTATTACATATACCTGTTAATGTTCTTTCTGGATAATCTGAAATTGATACTATTCTTTTATCTGTTATTTGTGACATCATATCTTCTTGCATGTTTCTTTTTATACTTTCTAAAAAAACGTTTGTTGATTTATTATTTGATGGGTTTTTCTCTAATTCTATTACTGTCTCTATAGCAATTTTACTAATTTGAGCAAAACCTTTCCCCTCACCTGCTCCCTGTGTTACTTTATTTAAAATTGAAGTTAAAGCATCTATCTTATCTTGATCTTTATTTTCTATAGCGGAGTTTATTTCTTCTCTTAATTTCTTTATAGTCCTTTCTATATCCATTAGATCTAGAGATCCTGCAGGTAGTTTTATTAAACTGTCTATAGTTTTATTGTCAATACTATACTTAGTGGGAAATGTATTTTCATTAGGGTTCATATTTGCTGATTTAAGAACAGTTGGGGTTATTTGTGTAATTTTTGATGATGAAACATTTTGTTCTAACCCAGTTGTTTTCATATCAAATGTTACTTTAACTGTACCATCTGTAGTTTTTACATTTGTTGGTACATTTTCTTTTACTGATGTAGTACTTATACTTACTTGATTAACCATATTAGCTCCAAATATAAAAATTATTTCTGGTTATATAGGTTTATATAATATAAATCTTTCCTTTTATTAACAAATTCTTAACAAATCACAAACCTATTAAACATAAGGTTAAGGTAAAGTTTAGATGTGCTTTATAAACAGTTAATTATAAAATTTTAGTATTATTTTTAAGATAAATTAGTTATTAATATATAGTTGTATTATAATAGTTGTTTATGAAAACTCTATTACAAAAAGACAGCTTCTGGGCAATTATTTTCTTATTCCCCAGTATTATTGGCATTTTAGTTTTCAATTTTATACCTACTGTGGTTTCTTTTTATCTTAGTTTTACAAAATGGAATCTACTTGGAAGCCCTAAATTTGTAGGTTTAAGCAATTATTCTAGTATTATTGCTGACCCTCTATTTTATAAAGTACTTCAACAAACTCTTATTTTTGTTATGGGTACAGTTTTTTTTGAAGTAATAATATCACTATTTATAGCTCTTGGTCTTAATCATATTAGCAATTTTAAAACCTTATTTAGAACTATTTATTTTTTACCTGTTGTTAGTTCAATGGTTGCTGTTTCTATACTTTGGAATTGGATTTTTGATCCTGCTTTTGGTTTTTTAAATTATATGCTAAAAATAGTTGGTATTGATCCTATATTTTGGTTATCTGATCCAACATGGGCTTTACCTTCAATTATTCTAGTTTCTGTATGGAAAAATCTTGGTTATAGTACAGTTCTTTTCTTATCAGGACTACAAACATTACCTGATGAATGTCTTGAAGCAGCAAAAGTCGATGGAGCAAAACCATATCAAGTATTTTATAAAGTTATTTTACCTTTACTTAGTCCAACTATATTTTTGGTAACTATCATGTCGTTTATTAATGCTTTTCAGACATTTGACTCTGTTTATATATTAACCAGTGGTGGCCCTCAAAATAAAACTAATTTAATGGTATATTGGCTATATAAAAATGCTTTTGAGTTTTATAATATGGGTAGAGCCTCAGCGATCGCTTACTTTTTGTTTTTGATTATTTTAACTATTACATTATTTCAATGGAACTTTAGAAAAAGATGGGTACATTACGAAAGTTAGATTTGTTAACTTATTTGTTATTAATTCTAGGATCAATTGCTATGGTTTTACCTTTTATTTTGATGTGTGCTCTTGCACTTAGTCCTAATGACAAAGTATTATCCTATCCTCCATTACTTTTTCCTACATCAATAACTAGCAAAAATTTTAATGATGTTATGGCTGCAGGTAGTTTTTTTAGATACTTTGTAAATAGCTTATTAATTTCATCCATCACAACAGCTGGTCAAATGGTGACATGCTCAATGGCTGGATATGCTTTTGCTAGACTTGAATTTAAAGCAAAAAATGCCATTTTCTTTGTATTCTTATCAACAATGATGATACCTACACAAGTTAATCTTGTACCACTTTTTTCTTTAATGCAAAAATTAGGTTGGGTTAATACATACTTTGCTTTGATTATTCCTGGATTATTTAGTGCCTTTGGTATTTTTTTGATGAGACAATATTATCTTACTCTACCAAAAGAACTTGAAGATTCAGGTAAAATAGATGGCTGTACACATTGGGGAATATTTTGGCGAATATTTTTCCCTTTATCAGTTCCTTCACTTGCAGCTTTGGGTATTTTTTCATTCATTACCTCATGGAATAGTTTTTTATGGCCTCTGTTAGTAACAAATTCTGAAACTCTTAGAACGTTACCTGTCGGTTTAGCTGCATTCAAAAGTAGTTTTAGAGAAATAACCAACTGGAGTTTATTAATGGCTGGTACGCTTATTTCTGTAGTACCTGCGATTATTGTCTTTATCACAGGACAAAAATATTTTATTTCGGGTATTACATCAGGGTCAGTTAAGGGTTAATTAACTTTACTTTTATTAACATTTAATTAAAGGCTATAAGTATAGTTATTACTAAATGTACATAAAATTTCATAAAAACTTTATCTCTTCTTAGTTTATTTTTTTCATTAATTAGATTATTATAAAAATAAGAAGAATGTGATTGATTTCACACAAAAGCATCTAAGGAGTATTACATGTCAATTGATAAGGATATTAATGATTTAGTAGTTTCTGTTGGAGGAAAAAGAATATCTCTTAGTCCTGATCATGATATGTTTAGTCAATTAGGAAATAACTTACCTCCTGATGTAGCAAATTTATTATCGCAAATGCAGGCATCAACTAATACAAAATCCGAAAAAAATTTAACTCGCCAAGAATTAGCAAAAAATTTACCTGACGAAGCTGTGGAATTAATGAAAAAAATTCAAGAGTTAAATATAAATAAAGCTAATATCTCTAATACTTCTCCAGGTTTAATGGTGCAGGTAAAGCAAGAAATAAGTCAGAATAAATCAACAGAGTTAGTTAGATCTGCACCAGAAGAAATTAGATTAGCTTTACAGCAAAAAGAAATAATAGAGCAAACAAATAATTCAACCGATTTAAAAACAAAAATGATTATTCATGAATCAGGAATATTTTTGGGAGTTATAGCTGGTCAATCAACAAAAATAGATGTTGACACTATAATGAAAGCTTACACTAAGTTTCCTGCCAAAAATGACGATAATGAACTAATGTTCTTTTATAAAGATATGGGTCTTACTGTTTTTTATAATGACGATATGATTGTTAGAGAATTACAATTTAGTAGTCCTTACAAAGGCTCAACTGGTAAAGGTCTAAACTTAGGTGATAGTTTAGAAAAGGCAATAACAATCTACGGTCCTCCTAGAATGAAATCTCCTAAAGGTGCTATCTGGACTAAATTTGGTGTATTCTGTCAAAATAATAATGTTAGTTCAATTAGAATTATGTCTTAATTATATAATAAAAATATGGCTGAATCAGAAGATGAAAGATTTTTTAGGTTACTTGTAAATATTTCATTAAGCAGTGAGTCAAGCCTTGAAAGATTAAGTACATCACTTAAGATTTTTGTACAAAAATATTTTGAAAATAGTGATTTTTCAGCTCCAACAGATTCATTAGAAATAGTTATGGATTCAGTTATGAAATCTGAAGCTATCTTATATACAGTCTATGAATTAGAAGTTGAAGCCATAACAAATGAAGCAAAATTAGAGTTACTCTATTATAAAGATTTGGTAATGAAATCTTTAGTAATTTTAACTAATCTTGATTTTTTTGTTTTAGCTCTAAAAGAAGCAGGACTTTTTAAAGATGCTTACAATTTACGTGAAAAAGTAAAGCTTGAATTTAGAATAGAGGCTGCTTCACTAAAACAAAATATTGAGTCAGGCAATTTTTTGCAACAAGGAGATAATCAATCAAGATTATTTAAAGATATACGTCCTACCGAGTATCGTAAAATAAAAAAAATTAATTATCCAACCTCATACACTACAGCAGCAGTAGATGATTCGACATTTATTGCGAATAACGCTTTAGAAGATACAAATACTTCTAGTAGTGATGAGAACAACTCCAATATTGATATATCAGAAACTATACATAATGAAAAATCAAAGTTTTCAAAATATGATCCTTATCAGGATTTTTCTTTTGAATTAGATGATGAAAATGAGGATGAACAAACTGATAACAATAAATTTATAAGTCCATTAGAAGCATTAAAAATAAAGGCAAGAGAAAATTCTAAAGAAATAATACAAAAAACTGACAAAAATGGTAATAAAATTTTAAGAACTGCTACAGGCTGGGAATTGCCTATTGATTTTTTTGATAATGGAATATATTCCTAAAATCGGTTTTTAGTATTACTTTTTTTTAATTAGATTTGCTTGAAAACTATATTACTGCAATAATCTATTATGTATATATTTTTTTCGATTGTATTTGGATACATTAAATGGCAAAAATCAGTGTAAGATTACACTCTGGAGAGCTAAGACTTATTAATAACTTAGACTCCTCTCAATTAAAAGACAGTTTTATAGTTTATGAAGATGAAGAAGAAACTCTTTGTTGTAGTAAAGCTGTCTTATTACCCTCAGCATTGGTAATTGAAAGAGGAAATATTAAAACTGTAAAATTTATTAGAAGTGCCACAAATGCTGATAAAAATCAACTACTAAATAAAAAAGCAGAAGAAAAAAAATCATACAATTTATGCCTATCGAAAATTGAAAGCAATAAAATACCAATGCGTTTAGTTGATGCTGTCTATACTTTTGATTTTAATAGACTCACATTCTTTTATTCTTCGGAAGCCCGAGTAGATTTTAGAATTCTTCTAAAAGATTTAACTGGAGTATTTCGTAGAACAAGAATATTATTAAGACAAATTGGAGCTAGAGAAGAAGCAAGGCTATTTGATGGTGTTGGAACTTGCGGTAGAACACTTTGTTGTAGTACTTGGCTAGTAGAATTTCCTTTTGTTACCATGAAGATGGCAAAGAATCAAAATCTACCACCTAATCCAAGCAAATTAACTGGGGTATGTGGCAAATTAAAATGTTGTCTTTCTTATGAAGATGAAATGTATTTGGAAGAAAAAAGCAAAATGCCTGAAATTGGATCTTATGTAGAAGTTGAGTCAGGTATAAGCCAAGTCTTAAAACATTATCCATTAGTGGCTAAAATCCAAGTTAAAAATTATGAAAATGGCAAATACCAAGATGTAAAAATGGAAGATATAAAAACTTTTAATTTACCATCACCAGAAGCATTTGAAGGTGATTTTTCAGAACTAGATCATTTATAATGATTAAAAATATATCT
>JACMQJ010000689.1 GCA_014377055.1 Candidatus Sericytochromatia bacterium | reverse complement strand
TGTCTGTTCCAAACCTTGAGTTTTCATCTGTTTTTCTTTTGCCATCTAAATGTTTTTACCTTCCAGAGTAAATCATGAAATTTTTGCCTTTAATTATGTTTCAGTTTATCATATTTATAACTCCAACCTACCCACATAATTTTTCTTATTTTAACTCACCCCCGCCTTTCAGGCACCCCCTCTCTTTCTCCTAAGGTCGAAATAGAAGGGACTAAACATAATATTATTCTTACTCCCCTTCTTTGCAGCCCTTCAAGGCTGGAGAGAAGGGGTTGGGGGATGAGTTAAAATAAGAATGAGTAAATAACCATTATTTTAAATAGCATAATATTATTCTTACCCCCTTTCTTTGCAGCCCTTCAAGGATGAAGAGAAGGGGCTGGGGGATGAGTTTATTAATCTGTGAATTTGTGATAATCTGTGAATGAATAAATAACCATCGTTTTAAATAACATAATAATATAGTATTATTTAAAATAATTTTAAGAGTAAAATATGTCAAAAAATATTTTTTATACATTAACAGGACGTAATAACAGCTTTGACTTATTACCCCAGATTCATAACAGAAGTCTGAGCGATAGATCTATGTTTATAATTCTTTCAGTAATTTTATTCAAAAAGATAAAAGGTAAAAAGCCTGGTTTTGTTGATACAGCAAAATTATGGGCTGAGCTTGCACCAGAAAACTATTCTACATTTGATAGAAGCCTGATTAGAAATGACCTAAAAAAGCTCTTTAGTGATTGTGTTGAAGGAAATATACTTATTGATTTTATAGAGCTTTATGAGCTTCAAAAAAAACTAAATGATGAAAAAAATAGCTGGTCTCTTATTGCCAAAGAAATAACTACTTATCAAAATAAAGAAATGCTGGAAATTCTTTCAAGAATAACTCCTGATTCACATTTTTGCAGGATGGTAGAAGACATAAAATTAAAAGTTGATCAACTTTTATCAAGAAAAAATCTTGAGTTAAATGGTAATTTATTTACAGCTAATGATTACTGTGATCTTGAAGAAATGCTTTCTATTGATTTTAAAATGATAAATAAGTTTGTAGAAGAATTTAATCTCAAAACATTTACCGATGAAAAAAATCATATTCCACTGGATCAATTAATTGAAGAAGCTGATTTGGTTATCCAGCAAAACATTTCTATAGAAGAACTTTTATTTGAAAAATTTATTCCTTTAGAACTAGAGAATATGATTACTAATTATAGTTTTAAGGTAAATAAAAGCACCTCTTTTTCTGATTTAAAAGCCTATATCAATTTATTGGTAAAAAAAGATGTTGGAAACTATCCATTGCTCTTACTTGGTGAAAGTGGTAGTGGGAAAAGTATTCTTGGGTTAAAATTTTGTTTTGAAGCCTTAAAAGAAAACTATAAGGCTCACTTTATAAATTTGGAAAGATACAATACCAATTCACTGATTGCAGATTTACAAGTAGAAATGAATAAACTGGCTGAAAAATATCAGGATATTCCATTTATATTTTTCCTTGATGGTATGGAAAATCTTTCATTTGTAAAAACCAAAAAAAGCTTCATCAATCTATTACAAACTATACTCGATAATAGTAATAATATTATTATCATATCCTCAAGAGATAACTCAAAAGAGCCTGACAGTATAATAAATTCATCTCTTCTTGCCAGACATGCCCCAAAAATATTTATAAAACCTCTTAAAGAAAATGATAAAAGCTGGATCAGGACACCTCTTGAAAGAGTAATACTTGATGAAATTAAAGGTAAGGCAAGAAGCAGAGGAGCATTATATTACAGCTATATTGAACGTATTTTGGAGAAAATTAAATTACAGCTTCCCGAAGATTATTCATTTACCAGATTAAAATCAGATTTCCAAAAAATAGCCTTTATTTCTATTACAAGAGGTATAAAGCTTGATGAATTTAAAAAATATAGTATATCTCCTGATTTAGAATTAATATTACAGGATAATAAAATCATCAGAGCAGA
>JACMQJ010000688.1 GCA_014377055.1 Candidatus Sericytochromatia bacterium | reverse complement strand
CCAACAAGACATGCTTTTAAAAGTGATATCGATAGACTTATCGAATCAGGATTTTTATTAAAAGAAGGCAAGTCAGGAATATCTGTAAGCTATAAAATAATACAAACCCCTTTAAACTATGTTCTAAGTAACAACGACAAACAGATTTTAAAAGAAATTTTTGAAACATATTCAAATAATAATATTGGCTTACAAAGATTTTTTGAGCAAATAGGACAAATATTAAATTTTAAAATAAAAGATTTGATTTATATACAAGATGTATCTAAATATAAAAATAAAGATATATATCTTGATGTAAAAAGCAAATTACAAGAAGCAATCAATAATTATTCAGGACAAATTAAAGAAATTAGTTTTGAATATTTGCCAATTGGTAAACATCAAACATCTATTTGGTCTGTGTTTCCTTATAAGATAGAAATAGATAATAAAAAAACTGAAAGAGTCTATGTCTACAGTAAAAATCTTAAAGTACCTAAATATTTTAACCTAGGTCGAATCATGTCTATACCTATAATAAAGGAGCAATTAATTTCTAAAGAAGAAATTCTTAAAAATTATGAAACTGTACAATTTAGATTGTATCCACCTGTTTCTAAATCTTATCATCTTTGTGCAGGTGAGACTAAGATAATTGAAAATGAAGAAAAAGAAACTGTGATTATAGAAACACCATTTTTAACGTCATTTGATTTGTGTCAAAAAGTTTTAAAATATGGACAATATGCAGAGATAATAGATCATCAAGAATCAATAGAAAAAATGAAACAAATAATTGACGATATGAAAAAGATGTATGGTTAAGTTTTATTTCACGTCCCGATTTGGTACATAGATATGAATTTTTTAATAATATAATAAAAATAATAAAACTTTCTAGGAGAGATAAATTAATGCCTTATGCAATAGTAATGGAACTATACAGTGATAAAGAGATAAGTCAAAATAATTTGACATCAAGGATTCTTAATGCCCTTACTTTGGATATAGTCAAAAGCTCTGATCCTAATTTATCTCAATACTTTCATGATGAAGAATTTAACAAATCAATGACTCTGAGAAAGTTGTATTACAAAAATAATCTTTTGACTCTACGTCTAACTTTACTTGATGAAAAATTGTTTGAGAGATTTGGTAATATCATGTTAAATGCTTGCACTCAATCTTATGATTTGAATGGAACAGCTTTAAAAATAGCAAAAATATCATGTACTAAGCAGTCCAAACAATTTTGGGCTGATCACATAACCTATCAAGAAATATTTAATAATGCTAGCAAAACAGATAATATCTTTAATTTTAATATAGTTACACCATTATCTTTTAAAAGAAATGATAGTTTTTTAGCATTTCCATTATCGGATTTATTTTTTAAGAGTTTACATAAAAAATGGAATAAACATTCAGGTTTACCATTTGATGATATTTTTTGTGAAATGATAGAAAAAGATGTTTTTATTAGCTATTATGACCTTAAAACAGAACAAGTAAAAGACAATATGAAAATTGCTTTTACTGGTTGTGTTGGCAATGTCAGATTTAAGGTATCAACAAAAGCCTCAGAAAGATTTATTCATTATTTAAATGTATTGTCTGATTATTCATATTTTGCATGTGTAGGTGCAAAGACAGGTATGGGAATGGGGCAAGTATACAGAACACACACCTCTGTCCCCTCTCAAGAGGGGATGAAAAGAAAAGAGGTAGAAAGTGAAATTTAATCCTGATATACATCATAGGAAGTCTATTCGTCTTAAAAATTATGATTATAGTCAAAATGGTGCGTATTTTATTACTATTTGTACCAATGAAAGAAAAATGATTTTTTCGGAAATTATTAATGAGCATTCAGAATTGAATCCATTAGGAAAAATAGTTGAGAATGAATGGTTAATGACATCCGAAATCAGGAAAGATATTATTTTGGATGAATATATTGT
>JACMQJ010000139.1 GCA_014377055.1 Candidatus Sericytochromatia bacterium | reverse complement strand
TTATTGGATATTTCGATCAAATCTTCCTGCGGAATAGGTCTATCACATAATTCACATTCATTTTGTTCAATATTATCGCCTGATAGTGTCCTGTAAACTTCTTTTTTTCTCATTACTTAAATCCTAAAAAAATAATAAAATTTTACTAAAAGCCTCAGTCTATTGATTATTTATTAGCTTACTCCTTAAGTCTTCAACCTCCTTTGATACATCTTTTGAGCTTTGTGAGTCAATATCAATGATAATTTTAAGATGCATATCTTCTTTAACACCATTAGGTAAAAATTTGATAGGTAGGTCAATTTTATCCGACTGCTCATCACCCAAATAAATAACAGCCAAATCTCCTTCGATTCGGTCAATGTAAGCTTTAATATTTTTTTTCATCATTATCTCTTTTTAATTAAAAATAATAAAATCCATAAATTTATTGATCTGTTTTTTACTAATTCCAGGTACTTTTTCTAAATCCTCAATTGTAGCAAAAGGTCGAGCATTAATCATTTTTTGTGCAGTCTTAGCTCCTATTCCTGGTAACGAAATTAATTCATTAAGAGAGGCTGTATTTATATTTAATTTAATTGATGAGTCTAATTTTTTATGTGGTGAATTACTTTTAGTATTTTTTAAGTTTTTTGACTTAGAAAATCCTTTTTTAATAAAAGCGTATATTTTAACTTGATTTATTTGTTCATCAGTTAAGCCTAGATCTTTGAACTGAGTCCAAGATCTAAGTGGACGCATACTAATCATCTTTGTTACATTAGAGGAATTAAACCCTGGTAAAAGCTCTAACTGTTCTGGTGTTGCAGAGTTTAAGTCTATCCTTGCATTTTCATTTTTAACTGTTGTATTTGATTTTGTTGTTTTTATCTTAAAATCATTACCATCAGAAGTTATCATTATTGTTCCATCCAAGTCAGTTCGATACAACTTAATATTTTCTGACTTGATTCTATCCAAAGCTTCTTGATGTGGATGACCATAGGAATTGCCTATACCGCATGAAATAACTGCTACTTTTGGTTTTACAGCTTGCAAAAATTCTTTACTACTAGTATATCTACTACCATGATGTGCAACTTTTAGAATATCAGATTTTAAATCTCCAGAATCATCTTTTAAAAGTCTATTTTGAGATTCTTCTTCAATATCTCCAGTAAAAAGGAAAGATACTTTATTATAAGTTAACTTTGTTACTATTGATGAGTTATTAGCATCTGAGCGAGTATTTTTTAGTAGAGGATCTTCTGGTGCTAGTATTTTTAAGATAATACCATTAGCAAAACTAAACTCTTGACCTTTACGAGGGATAGCAAATTTAGTTTTTTTGTCAGCAAACTGCTTTAAGAGCTTAAGATAAGTTGGACTTGAAGTTGTTGCTCCACTATCAAAAACCTGATTAATATTTATAGTTTTGACAGCCTGCAATAACCCACCATAATGATCTATGTGTGGATGAGTGATAATAACTAGATCAAGTGTAGATATATTTTTTGCTTTTAGATAACCTAATAGTTTGTTACCTGCGTCTTTATCTCCAGAATCAATTAATATATTTTTACCTTCAGGTAATTCAATCAACTCCGAATCACCTTGACCAATATCAAGATAATTAACAGTTAGATCTTTTGCTAAAGCAGGAATAGAAATAAAAATACTAGAAATAAAAATACTCAAAAATCTTTTTAGATTAAAACTTATCATAACACTATTATTTAATTAAATATTGGTAGGAGTTTATGAATGATAGATTTAACATTAATATTACATAATCCTTAATTAATATTACTACATACTTATTGATAAAGTCACTACTTTCTTAGAAAAAGATCATATTTAGTTAGTTTTTTTCTAAATTGAATAAATTATGTATCTGACTCTGATTTTGCTGTATGTATATCTACACCACCAAACTGCTTAAAATATTTTTGATATTTATGTTTTAGCCTAGTTGATGACTCCAATTCTGTCTTTGATTTATCTGTATTGATAGAATTTTTTTCAGCTATTGAGTTTTCAATATCAGTATTTTTAAAAATACTATCAACATCATTATATTGTTTATTCAAATTTGTCAAAACTTTGCCGATAATATCTTCTTCACTTAGATTTATATTATTTTCAGTTTTGTCTTCTTCGATATTTTCATCATTTTTAAAAGTCTTAAACTCTTTTTTATAACGTTCCAATTTTTCAAAAACAACATTTTCAAAAGTATTTTTAAAACCCAAAGTATTTGAGTCAATTACTTGCTCAACCTTGTAATCAAGCTCTATTTTTTCTAAGTCATCAATTAATTTATCATAACTGTAATGTCTCATTTCGGGATCTTTTTCCATTAATTTAAGAATTAAGTTAGAAAATGCCTCAGACACAATTGGATTGATAGTTTCAGGTCTAATAGGTAATTCATTAATGTGCATAGAAATTAATTCACCCAAATTATTTGTTTCAAATGGTAATCTACCTGTAATTAAGTGATAAAGAGTAACTCCAAGAGAATACATATCAGAATGAAAATTAACATTTTCTGAGTCCATAAATTGCTCAGGTGACATATAATAAGGAGTTCCAAATATATCACCTTTGCTTTTTTCAAACTTATTCGTTTCATCTAAGCTTTTTGATAAACCAAAATCAGTTAACTTTATATCTGAATTTTTATTGATCATAATATTAGCTGGTTTAACATCTCTATGAATAATATTTAGGCTGAGAGCATGTCTTAGAGCTTTACAAATTTCTAAACCAACTCTGATAGTTTTAAGAGGCTCAACAATTTTTAGATGATTAATAATTGAGTCAAGGGTAAAGCCGTCAACATATTCCATAACAATATATGTATATTCAAATTCATCATCAATATCAAGAACTCTAACCAAATTGTTATGTGAAAGCTTGGCATTATTAAGAGCTTCATTAAAAAAAATATTTTTCATATTAGGATCTTTAATCATTAGATCAGAGGATAGTATTTTTAAAGCTACATCAGTATTGAGATGTTTATGCTTTGCTTTATAGACATTTGAGGTATATCCTTGCCCCAAAAAAGATTCTATCTTATATTTACCAACAAATTCGCCTATTTCAGGAGATTTACTCACTTTTTATTCCTTAGTACTATATAAAAAATTTAAGTTATAAATTTTTTAAGATATGCCTAAATTAAATTATAGAAAGAATCATTAAATCCTGAACTCAAAGAAAAAGTAAATAAT
>JACMQJ010000687.1 GCA_014377055.1 Candidatus Sericytochromatia bacterium | reverse complement strand
TTTTGTTTTAAAAATTTTTCCAGCCTTTACACACCAATAATAAGTTATAGATATAAAAGCAATTAATTTATCAATTTTGTAATTGTCAGTCATTTTATTTCTATTCCCGTTTAAACAAACTATACAGAAATCTATGACCTACAGTTATTTCAGAAAAATACTGTATTTAATTCTTAAGAAAATAGCCGTAATACACTATGTTAAGTTATATTATATATGTCCAAATTTTCGGGTATACTCCAAGTCCACACATAATATCTTTGATATACCCAAATAAAATTGGTTTGCAGTTTTTCGCTAAGAGGATTGAGACGTAGCTCAACCCTAACAAAGTTTTAATTTTGCAAACCAATTTTGAACAAGTATATATTGTAATTACAAAGCTTTTTCCTGAACCCTATAAAATTGATGCATTGGCATCTGTTTAGACTCCATTTTTTATCCTTTTTTAAGGTAGAACTTATTTTTTATGAATCAGTTAAATCATAACTATTATTTATTAAATCCATATCTCTAGACTCCTTAAAAAAGGATAATTAAGCTAATCTTTGTAGATTATAAAAAGCATCAGAATTTTTAGGATTTATTTTTAATGCTTCATTAAAAGCATCTTTTGCCTCTTGTATTTTACCCATTTTCAGATAAACATTACCAAGATTTAGGTAAGCTATATCATACTTAGGATTAATTCTAATTGATTCTTTATAATATGCTAAAGCCTCAGTCAAATTTGCCTGTCTAAGATAAATATATCCAATATTACTAAAGTTATAAGCATCTGCTGGATTAATACTTAGAGCTTTTTTGTATGCTTGAATTGAAGCATCAAGTTTTTCTTGTCTACTATAAATATATCCAAGATTACTATAAGCATCAGCATAGTTAGGATCTATTTTTATTACTTCTGTATGTTGTACAATTGCCTCTGCAAATTTATCCTGTTTGGCTAAAGTCAAGCCTAGATTATAAAGATAGTCTGCATTACCTGACTTTAAATTAACAGCATTTTGAAAAGCTACTGTGGCATCAGCAAGTTTATTTTGACTAACCAAAAATGTTCCCAGATTATAAAAGCCATCTGCATCACCTGAGTTTAATTTTAAATAGTCTTTGTAGGTTGCAATAGCTTCATCAATTTTATTTTGTTTGGCATAAACTGAGGCTAACTTAAAATAAGTATCTGAATGACTTGGTTCAGATGTAATGGCTAATCTATAAGCATAAATAGCTTCATCATATTTGTTTAACATATTATAAGCATTACCCAATTTGTAATAAACAAAAGGATAGTTAGGGTTGGCTTTAATAGAATTCATATATGAAAGAAAAGCATCATAATATTTACCTTGATCATAATAAATATTACCAAGATTATAATGAGCATCGGCATCATTGGCATTAAATTTAATAGCGGCAAGTTGTTTATTTACTTCGTCAGTAACTTCAAAAAGTTTGGCTGGTAGATTGGCTAATTTATCTTGAATGTCAGAATTATTCGGAGCAATAGCTATTGCCTGTTTGTATGACTTTCTAGCATTTTCAACATCTATCAAACTTTCATAAACATTACCTAATTTAAAATAAGCGTCTGAGTCTTTAGTATTAATTTTTAGATATGTATTATATTCATTGACAGCATCTTGACGTAATTGAAGCTGATCATAAAACATAATTTGTTTATAATAAGCACTAGCAAGCTTATAGTGAGCATAAGAATAACTTGGTCGAGCAGTTATAGATTTTCGATAATTATCAATTGCTAAATCAAGATTTACTCGGTCATAATAAATATTACCCAAACTAAAATAAGCATCTGCATCATTAGAGTTTAATTTTAAAGTATCTTGTAGACTAACTATTTGTGCATCTATCAAAGCTTGCTGAGATAATGGTGTATCAGTTAATGTTGGTCTACCACCACATGCTGTAATACTTACCATAACTAAAGAAGCTAGAATTAATGACAAACCTTTTTTAAAAATCATCATAAAACCTCATATTGCTGTTAAAAATTATTACTATTCTACTAAATTAATCAGAAAAGTTAAATGCTAAATTACACTAATTTTAAAATTTAAGGCACTTAATAATATAAAGATTTATTTAGTAGCGTAAATCTTTTTAGGATTATCCCTAACAATTTTTTTATATACATGTTCTTCCAAAAATTTTGGAAAACGATCTTCAAGTATTGCTTTACGTGATTCTCTCATGAGATTTTGTAAATAATAAATATTATGTAAACTAATCATTTCAAAACCTAATGATTCATTTGCTTTAACTAAATGTCGCATATAGCTTCTAGTGAATGTTTTACAAGTATAACATTCGCAACCTTCAACAAGTGGAGAATGATCTTCTTTAAAGGCGGCATTTTTTAGATTTAATCTTTGACCATCAGCAAAAACAGTACCATGTCTACCTATTCTAGTTGGCATAACACAATCAAACATGTCTATTCCGTTCTTAACGCCTTCAAGCAAATCTTCTGGAGTACCTACACCCATTAAGTATCTTGGTTTATTCTCTGGTAAAAAACTTGCAGCATAAGTTAGGACATCATACATAGCATCTTTATCTTCACCAACAGATAATCCACCAATTGCATAACCAGGAAAGTCCATATCAACTAATTCTTTTGCACTTTTTTCACGCAAATCTTTAAAAAGATTACCCTGCATAATACCAAAAAGAGCTTGTTCATCATCTCTTTGATGTCCTTTTATACACAACTTTGCCCATTCTGTAGTACGCTCAACAGCTTTTTTTGCTTGATCATAAGTACATCCTGCTGGAGCACATTCGTCAAAAGCCATAATTATATCAGCACCAATACTGTTTTGAATTTCCATAGATTTTTCTGGTGTAATCATGTGCATACTTCCGTCATGCCATGATTGAAATTGAACACCTGTATCTGATATTTTTCTCATATTACTTAAGCTAAATACTTGAAAACCACCACTATCAGTCAAGATTGACTTAGGCCAATTCATAAACTTGTGTATTCCACCAGCTCTTTCAATTAATTTGTGTGTTGGTCTAAGATACAGATGATAAGAATTAGATAGAAGTATTTCGATATTCATATCTAACAAATCACGATGATTAATAGTCTTAATTGTTGCTTGTGTTCCTACAGGCATAAAAACAGGTGTTTCAATTGTACTATGAGGTGTTTTCAAAGTACCAGCTCTTGCACCTGTTGTTGAACATTTTTTAATTAATGTATAATCTATTGCTTTTTTCATAAATGGTATTAAAATTCTCCCTAGAATGTACATTTAACCATAGATTAAATACCTTTATAATAAAATTTGATTTAACTTTATAGTATTGTAAAATAAGTAGGATTTATAGAAAAATTTAGATCTACTTGAAAAAGGTAAATTTTGGCTATTTTTAT
>JACMQJ010000138.1 GCA_014377055.1 Candidatus Sericytochromatia bacterium | reverse complement strand
TTCGCTTAAGACTAAGGACAGTTAGGGTTTTAAGTATTATCCATAATTGTAGTACAGTTGTTCAACATTTGCCTATAACGTTTTAGAGGCTTTAGTTGAGCCTAATTTACTTGCATCTGTTGTTAAATGCTTATTTATGAATTAAAAAGAGACAATTTTAAAAAATCCCCAGATATTTTGTAATAAACTAGGATAGATTGCTATTAATACGATTACTATAAGAAGGGTTATCATAATTCCGTTAAGAGCAAAGAGGTCAACATATTGATTTTTTTCTGATTTTATAATTTCCCAAACTGCATTATATTCAGATTGTGATTTGGAATCCACTCTTAAAGCTCTATTTGCTTTTTGATATTTAACCACTTTTTTCCAAAGGGTAATTGGAATAATTGTGTATGCGACAAAGCAAGTGATATAATAAATGATAAGAGATTCAAAATTATTTAAAACAAAATTGAAATATATACTTAAAACACCTATGTAGAGGTAAATAAATAATATTGTAAAGCTAAAAGCTAATACATAAAACGGTACCGTAGGTTTAGTGTAGCCTAATTTGGATTTTCTAATATTTGAGTAGAGGTTAAATGGAGCAAGTATAACATTATAAAAGAGCGAGAATAAAATTGTCGCTAAAATTGGAACTCCAAATAAAATTAATAAATCCATAAAGTATCAATTGCTTTTTTATAGTTTTTTCGTCTTCTTTTTAATTTAAGATCTTATTGAAATGTTAAACCGTCAATTCAAAATATTCAATTTGACCCGACGGAGTTTCCAATTTCATAACAAAGGGTTTAACCTTGTTTAATGTTAATAAAACTTTATGTCTTACATTTTCAAATGTTATAAAGCAACTTGAACCAACAGCCTCTAATGCATACCTTGTCATAATTCCGTTATCTTCAGTATTTTTTATCCATAATTCTGGATATTCTATGTCTTCGTCGTTCTTTATAAAGAAATTATATTGTTTTTTAGATTTTGTGTTCGTCCATTTTACACCGGCTAAATTAATTTCGCAATTATACGCTGTGTATTTTTCTAAGTCGTTCATTTTATAAAATGTTTAAGTTTATCAGTATTAACATTAATAGAAGCAAAGTCGTCCCTCATTTATTTGCACATAACGTTTTGCAGATTGGCGATGGGCGGGCTTTTCAGTACAAAAGTTTTTCGGAGAACTGAACTTTCGACTACCACAAAACTGGCAAGCGGAGACGAAACCCCGCCTATTGCCAATGTGCTGTTAGTGGCTGTGCTCTTTTGCCATTTGCATTTTAAAATTACTTTACCAAATTTCAAATTTAATAAATCTGCTTAATCAATCGTTGTGCTTTCAACTTGTTTTCAACTTGATATTAGTTATTTTTCTTTATACCTAAATAACCAGTCTAAAATTATTCTGTAACCTGTATCAAGCAAACATAATCCTTAAGAATTTTTATTTGCTCTTTTAGTTCTTTTGTTATAAGTTGGACAGATGGTTTTGGCATTTCAATATTGGGAATCATGTTTATCGTTATAAGGGTTTAAGAAGTTGTGACAGCTACCCTAATACAAAACATTTTACAGCTTTAACAATAATAGAAAAAGATAACAGTACAAATGGCACAGGCGGAACAATTTTTTAAACCCTTAGTTACCACCTGTACTCTTATTCAGTTCTATATTTAAACTATATAGGTTCATGTCAAATAAGTTTGGTTTACCTATTGGTGGTCTTGTGGGGTTATGGGTAGTTTCACCAATACCTTCCCCACCGAGGAGAGATATTTCTCCAAGTTCTGATTTGAGTAAAGGTGATTGTATATATCCTGACTGGCGTAAGTTAATAAGGATGCATCTGGGTAAAAACAATTTATCATCACGTTAGGGTCTATGTCACCATAATCTATATCTTTAGCCATTTCTAAAACCATTTTATTTAGTGATGAGTCTAAAGAGTCTAAAACTTTTTCTATTGGATTTATATTGTCATTATGATTTTCTATAAACTCACTTAAATAGTGAAGAACCATTTTATTGTCATTAAATACTATTGGAATTTGATTAATTGCAATTACAAATTGTTCATTTGAAGCCCTTGCGTGTCTAATCCCTAATATGGTAGCAAAAAGGCTAAACTTATTATTGTAAATTCTATCTGATTTAGACCGCAAAGTTTGCAATCTTTCTGCGGTTTTGACTGCTTTTACAGGGGAGTTTCTAATGTGAATTACAGTAATAACTAAAATAATCATATTAACTAAAGCAAATACTATAAACACCCAATCCTTAACAGAAAACCCTGAATTTATGTTGCTAAAGTCTTCTAATGTTTTTTGTGCTACATAGACAGTATCATTCATGGGTTACACTTTTATTAAATCTAAATTTCCCAAAAAATTACCTATTCTATTTGATAGATAATTGTGAAAATCTAATGAATATGATAAGTTATCCAATTCTGTCAAAGAGCGTATTGAGTACAATAATTTTTCATCTTCACTCATTTCGGCAGTCATTGGTATTTCAATAATTGTTTTAAATAAGTCTTGATAAATACCAATTTCGTTAATTCTTGGATTAAAATATTGATTAAGTAAATTCAGATATGTATTAGATTTAACTTTAAAAGCATTTTCAAATGTTTTGAAAGGGGAGTTTACAAACAAAGACTCAATATTTGAAAAGGAAAACTCTATAACATAGCAGACTGAATAACCAACCTCAAATTTTATATTATTTTCTTTGAAATATTGAGTTAACAGTATCCAATGTAAAATGGTAATTTCAAAACACGATTTAAAAATATATCTTGGGTCTTTACTTAGTTTTTCCAAAGTGTAATTATTCTGCATTATATACTTATGATGTAATATAATACCTTCTTGGATAAAACTACAAGCGTTGAATAAAATATGATTTTCCTTGCTGTCTAAACTATCTAGAGTTTTTATAATATCTTCATTCCAAAGATTTGGGTCGCTGATAATGTCAGTATTAAATGTAAAAGGTAGGTTTTTAAATTTACTTTTTACAAGTATTCTTTTTAGAAATTTCATAAGTCTAAATATAATGATTAGCCAGCTAACCCAAACTGGTTTATAAGCATTTTTAAAAATTTAAGTTAACCCATTTCTTTTGTATAGCCCGCTAAGACTTAAACCAGTTATATTATTTAGATTAATTAAGTTCAAAAATCCATTTATCAACTTCTTTAATTACCATCTTTGTAAATAAACCATCATAATAAATATGCAGAGACTCATCAATTGCTAATTTTAAAATAGGATTTAAAATAACAATACCAACAAATCTTGAATCTAAATTGATTGTTTTAACATCATTTGTTATGTAAGAATAATGGATTATCCTATCAAATACTTCCATTATTTTATCAATTGTACCCATTTTATTAAAAAACAAAACCCTGTTATCTAGTAAAGCCAAAAATTCATCTTTGTTTATCTCTGGAAAAACTTTAGCCATCGACGAAGAATATTGCCTTAATAATTTATCTCTTTGATTTTCAGATAATTTATCAAATATATATCTATCTATTAGATATAAGTTTAAACATAAAATTTCAAAGTAAACAGTTGGTTTGTCATAATTTTTAAGAGGATACCCACTTTTTTTATTTTCAAATAATAATGTTGCTGACATCAATATTTGTAAAAAGTGTAAATCGTCATCGTTAAGATTTAAACTCTTATTTCTTAAGAGGTCAAATACATAACCTTTGTATTTATTTTTTCTTTTCTTGTAAAGAATTAATAAAAAAACAGTTAAAATGATAATTATAATAATGATTATATACATAAATTTAAGTTTAAAGATAATAATACTTACCTAACCCACAACAAAATACATCAAGTTCAGTATGTACTTTTGTATTATTATGTTAGACATAGAAAAGTACGGTTTTGAAAAAAGTGAGTAT
>JACMQJ010000686.1 GCA_014377055.1 Candidatus Sericytochromatia bacterium | reverse complement strand
TAAAGACTCATTACCTTTATCTATTAGCTCATCCAAAACACTCTGGTCAAGAGACAAATTATTAGAATATAAAATTAGATCTGATAGAGAATCACAAATAACCTGTGCATTAGTTTCTTTTTGAGCCAAATAATATGATTCTAAATAAACTTCAATTATTGTATTAGGATCTATATCAATATTATTTAAAAATATCCTAATATATTCTCTTGCCAACCTTAGAGCATTAAAAGATAATTTTTGTTGGCTAAAAGTATTTTCTAATTCGTGCAGAATATTTTTATCTGAAATAGATTTTTTGGCTAATAAAATTGTGTTACTATCTTTGAGCTTACTAATATAATATTCACAGCTATCGTAATCACCTAATATATAATATGTACTGATAATCTCTATATATATAAGATCCAAATTTTTAAGATTATTATTAATACTAAAAATATCAATAGAAGGGTTCTTAGTTTGTAATAAATAACTAATAAACTCCATAACCTCAACACTTTTATAATAGTCACCTATATTAGTGAAATAATTTGAAAAATTGTATAAAACATTGATTGAATTAGAAAATAATTTTAATGAATGATTCAAAACAAAGCTGTAGTCTTTTATATTATCTTGTACATATTTCAAACTCTCAACTAAAACAGATTCAAATAATTGAGAATAAGTATAAATCTCATCTCCCAAAAACTTAGTCATATCAATTAAGTTATATATGTCAATGACATTGCTTTGATAATCACCATTATTAGATTCAAGCTTATTCTTTAATATATAAGCTTCCATTCGTAATTTTAACAATGGTGACAAATCAGGATCATTTAGGCTTAATTGAAAAAGATTATTATTTCTAACTTGTTTTTCTTGATTAATAATCAAATCTGTATATCCTGTATGCTTAATAAAAATATCAGCATAAGATATTTTTAGTTTACTTTTATCAAAAATAACCTGCTCATGGACTCTGCCATAAAAGTTGATATTGCAATGATTACGAAATAATAGTATTAATGGATGTTGAAAGTTATGTAACTCTTCTATACACTGAATATAAAATAAATCATTGTCACTTTTTAAATAACTTTCTAATAGTTTTTTACTTTGCTCTTCAAAAATAAAATCAGCATCAAAAACTAAAATCCATTCTTGAGTAGCATAAGACAAAGAATAATTTCGAGCTTTAGAAAAATCATCACACCAAATAAAATCATAAATTTTGTCAGTATATTTACTAGCTATTGCTTTTGTATTATCAGTCGATCCAGTATCAACAATAATTATTTCACTGGCAATATCTTTAATGCTTTCTAAGGCTTTTGCAATATTTTTTACTTCATCTTTTACAATAAAACAAACACTTAATTGAAGATTCATTTATCCACTAATATTAGATGTAATATATTTTTGTAGTTCTTTTATATCAAGGTTTACAGGTGTGACATTATTTTTGACACATAATGCGGCCGCATTACCAGCTGCTTCACCCATAGCTGTACATGTTGCTGTTATTCTAATTGATGCTTGTGCCTCATGAGTTGCTGATATACATCTACCAGCTACAAGCAGATTATTAATATTTTTTGGTATTAGACTTCTAAAAGGTATATCATAATATTCACCCTCTTTGAGCCTAATCATCTGACCACCACCACCTGTTGGATCATGTATATCAATAGGATATGAACCTCTTGCTATAACATCATCAAATTTTTTGGCAGAAACAATATCAATACCAGTCATAGTGTATTCACCAATTATTCTTCTTGTTTCTCTAACTCCAACTTGAGTGGCTGTATTAGATATATATGAATCCTCAAAACCAGGTATTCTTTTTTTTAGTAATTCATATATTTGCCACGCATTATGATGTCCTTCTGATTGAGCTCGGCTGAGATCTACATTACTTAGACCACTAACTCTTAAGCTACGAGTTGTATTAACTATAACTAAATCATCACGATGTGTAGTCACAAAAAATATATAATCAAGTGGATTATCAAATTTAGTTATTTGACGTTCTTCTTCTATTTCTTTTTTAAACCCTGCTATAGATACACCATTAATATCTTCCTCAATAAAACTATAATTTTCAGGATTTTTTCGGCAATATTCTAAGACTTCCTTCATCTTAACATTGGCTATTCTAAACATTAATGTCATAGCTTGAGTTAAGCCATCTTTTTCTCTTCCAACTTCAAACTCAACGCCCGCTTTGGCTGCTAAGTCAGCATCTGCGGAAGTATCTACAAAAAAATCAGCGGCAAAATGTTCTTGACCATTTTTGCTTTCTGTAATTATTTCTTTAATCAAGTTACCTTCTCTAACAACTCCAGTAAGATATGTGTGTAATAAATAGTCAACTTTATATTTGTCAAGTAAATCATAAAGAACAAATTTTAAGGTTTCTGAATCAAAGGCTCTTGAACCTGCCTTTCGACCACCATATTTTAATAATTGATCTAATATTTCCTGAAATACACCGTAAACAAGTTGTTTATTGCCCGCACTAAAACTCATAAATGGTGAAACCATTGAGGCGGTTGAGGTACCACCAAAAAAACCATATCTTTCAAAAAGTAATGTATCGGCACCTTGTTTTTTTGCCGCTATAGCAGCTGCTACTCCTGACATACCGCCGCCAACAACAATTATTTGTCTATTCATCATTTTACCAGCTTAAATAAATTCTTCATCATCAAAATTATTTCCCATAGTTAACCAGTACTGTAAATCTTCCATAGCCTCTAATGTTTTTTCATCGGCTTCTGGATTTTTTATTTGCATTAAGGGAATAGATATTATTTCATTTTTGTTTGTTGCTTCTACCATGACAGTTTTTTCATCATAACAAAGATCATATTCAGTTATATTAATAACATTAACATTTTTGGATTCTTCAAGAGATACTTGATAGATAGCATAAAAAGGAAAAGTTAGATTTTCAAAAAGATAGTTATACCATCTTGAAAACTTTTCATCATTATCATAAGCTCCAATAATAATTTCATTTTCAATTCGCTCTTCTATTTTTACTTCTTTATCACTCATAACTAAATTTACTTATTCACAATTATGTCAATCCTATATTAAATATAGATGAATCATTTTAATGTATGACTATTAAACAGTCATATTGTAATATCATCATTATCAAGTTTAAAAGGTTGTGTGCTATCATTATAGCATATTTGCGTTATAGTAAATAAAAGTTAAAACCTAATAAAAATTTAGATTTAGATTTTTTAAAAAGGATAAAATATTTATTTGATATGATAAACAAAGTTAAAGTACTATAGTTTATATTGTTAAGACTAAATGGAGATAAGTTTTGCCATTTCACCACAAAAAATTAGCTAATTCTGTTTTGGTTCTATTATTAAGTTTTACATACCCTGCATTTGCATCAAGATTGTATTCTGATATTCCTGCTGGTCATTGGTCAGAAAATGCGGCTGATGTCCTTAATGAAGAACACATCATGGATGGTATATCCTCGAATGAATTTGGTGGTAATTTACCAATAAATAGATATGATACTGCCAAAATAATAAATGGACTAATGGGCAATAAATCAGCTGGACCTGGATTAATACTTTTGTCAGATGTACGCTCTGGTAATCCATACTTTACAACCATTATGAAAGTGCTTAACGCAAATCTTATGGAAGTATCAAATAATAAATTTAGTGGCGACAAAAAAATTAGTAGATATGATTTTGCCAAATATATTATAGCTACACTAAATTATTTGCAAGCAGAAGCTATATCAATTAGGCAATCGCCAAAAGCTATTGGTAATGTAGCAGCTGACAAAAGAGATATTATTAATAAATCCGTTAATTATTGGCAGTTAACAGACGGATACAATGATTGGGATCAAAATATTAATCGTTACAGTGCTTTAGAAATGGTAGCAAGAGCAGCAATAAATATTAATCCTGATCTTAGATCAAGAATAGGTGATGTGGTTCGCACTGGAGCAACACCAGAGCCAAATAAAACTCCTGTTCCAACAATTATTCCGACAACGCCTACGCCAACAGTTGCTCCAACATCTATTGTTCCAACTGTAAGACCCACGCCAGAAGCGACATTAGTACCAACAGCCACGCCTACAACTGTTTCAACACCTATACTTTCAACCCCAACACCCATAGCTGTACCAACCCCTATATTATTTACACCTGTTCCAACAGCTTTACCAACTCCGACACCTATAGCTGTACCAACGCCAATAATATCTACGCCAACACCTCTAGTAACGGCTTCACCTATAAATACGTCAATAACAAGTAACCAAATATTAAGAAATCAATTAACTTTGAGAGGGATGTATAATTTACTTTATTCAGAAAGTTTACCAGTTGAGTTTGACAAAATTGACAACCTAAAAAAGAAAGATGATAATTTGGGTATCAGCTTTTCAGGTGAGGGATCTTATTGGCTAAAAGATTATGATATTCCTTTTGTAAAAGATATGGGACTAATATTCGGGGTAAATGCTCTTGGGTCCTATGGTTATCCTGCAGAAACAGCAGTACTCAAATCCGATACCGAAATAAGTGAAACATTCAAAGGTAATTTGAGTTTGATGTATAAACTATACAAAAATCCAGATATAGAGTTTGCCGTAGGGTTAGATGGTTTTTATCGTATTACATCCAGAAATTCGACTCATATTGTTGACTCGTATTGGAGAGCATCCAAAAATTAT
>JACMQJ010000137.1 GCA_014377055.1 Candidatus Sericytochromatia bacterium | reverse complement strand
CTTAAAGAACTCAAAAAAATAGCCACAATACAGAGTATTGGTTCATCAACAAGAATTGAGGGTGCAACTCTTACTGACGAAGAAGTAAAAAAGCTTTTGAATAATATAAAAATTACTAAGTTTGAAAGTAGAGAACAGCAAGAAGTAATAGGCTATTATGAAACTCTAGAGATAATTTTAGACAATTATCAGGATATTACTTTATCAGAAAATTATATAAAGCAATTACACAGTATTTTATTAAAGGAGAGTCAAAAAGATACCAAACATAAAGGTAAGTATAAGAATCTTTCAAATAAAGTGGTGGCAAGTTTTCCAGATGGTACTCAAAAAATAATTTTTAATACGACAGAAACTTATTTAGTAGAAAAAGAAATGAGGGAAATAATTGATTGGACTAATAAAAGTTTGTTAGAAAAAGAAATCCATCCTTTGGTAATAATACCACTGTTTATTTATGAATTCTTATCAATTCATCCTTTTCAAGATGGGAATGGTAGATTATCAAGGTTGTTAACAACTTTATTACTATTAAAAGAAGGGTATAGTTTCATTAATTATGTTTCTTTTGAAAATATAGTAGAAAAGTATAAAAAAGACTATTATGAGTCGCTCATTGAGGCTCAGAGGAAAAGGAATACTCAAGAAGAAAAAATTGAAAAATGGCAAATATTTTTCCTTAATAGTTTAGAAATATTAATAAAAAGATTAGAAGAAAAATATAATATTTATAATGAAAAAGGTGGCTATCTAAATGACCGACAAAAAGAAATAAAAGAATACATATTAAGAAATGAACCATTAAAAATAAGTGACATAAAAAAGGGTTTAGAAAAATATTCAATTAATACAATAAAAAAAGATGTTCAATATCTACAAGATGAAAATGTAATAGAAAAAATAGGCAAAAATAAAGGTACAATTTATCTAATAAAGAAGACAAATTAAACCAAATATTTTGCAGAACAAATAAGTAAATATAAAGGAATAGCAAAAGGTGTGTTGGATAAAGATGGACAAGAAATAATAAATGAAATGAGGTATGATTAGTATGATTTGTTGCATTGATCTATTGCTGTCAAAAATAAAATTAATAAAAAATACATCTGAAACACTTATGAGTAAAAGATATACAGCTTTTTATTTCAGAATCAGGTCAATGCAACTCTTAAAATGTAGTTATTTTCTTAACTTTAGAGTTTTTAATATATTGTATTTTAAAATTTATTGTGCTAGAATTGAGTTTTATATGAGGTGCGTACAAAATGACATACGGACTAGCTTTATATCTGTATTTCAGAGATCGGACTTAAAAAAAGACTAAAACCCTGTAAGGGATTGAAACTTGCTTTTTCACTATATTTTTTCATAGTGTTGGCAACTTAAAAAAAGACTAAAACCCTGTAAGGGATTGAAACTTGATGATAAAGGTCAATTCATGGGTAATGAACCTTAAAAAAAGACTAAAACCCTGTAAGGGATTGAAACGATTGATATTAGTACTAAGGTTTCCTAGTGATAATCTTAAAAAAAGACTAAAACCCTGTAAGGGATTGAAACGATAAGCTTCTT
>JACMQJ010000685.1 GCA_014377055.1 Candidatus Sericytochromatia bacterium | reverse complement strand
GTTTGTTTTAGATATATAGCATTACCTGCAACAGCATTACTATTTTGAACAATATCAGTTATATCAGGGCTACTTGCTCTAGTTGAATTAGGGTGTATTTTTCCTACTTTAAGATTCTTTTTTTCAGCAAAATTACGTGTATCTTCATCACGACAATATAAAGCATCTAACAATAAATGGTATCTTTTGATTAACATTTCATGTAATCTATTAATTTGTGTTTCATCAAGTTGATGGTTTCCAAGATCGACAGAAGTAGAAGCACCTATCCAAAAACTCTTATCTTTATCAAGCATATCATTAAGTTGTTTTAATAAGTCATTCCAGCTAGATCCATCAGGAAACATTATTAAGAGTCCATCTTTAGTACCCTTCATAATTATTTTACTGGCGTTCTCTTGTTCGCTTTCTTGAGCAGCGTTATTCATTCTTACATCCTTAAAAAATCATCTACTAATTGAATAATCAATATCATTTAAGCTATTATCAGTTACTAACATTTTACAACCCCTTAAAATCTTGTGAAAATTAATTTTTGTAATAATTAGCAGAGTACTAAAAAATAAACATAGAATCACCAAGAGAATAAAACTTATAACCATTCTCTTTTGCCAATTCATAAGCATTAAGAAGCTTATTTCTATCCCATAATGCCGAAACTAACATTAATAATGTTGATAAAGGTAAATGGAAGTTTGTTATTAGAGCATCTATGGCTTTAAATTTATAACTTGGATAAATAAATATTTCTGAAAATCCTGTTGTTTCTCTAAATCCATTATTTTCATTGTAAACCGTTTCTAAAACTCTTGTAACAGTAGTTCCAACTGCTATAATCCTTTTATTATTATTTTTTTGTTGATTTAATAAATCAGCTGTTTCTTTTGATATTTGATAATATTCTTCGTGCATTTTATGCTCTTTAATATTTTCGGTTTTGATTGGTAAAAAAGTTCCTAAGCCAACATGTAAGGTTAAATAAGTGATTTTAACACCATGATCATTTAATCTTTTGATTAACTCATTTGTAAAATGTAAACCTGCTGTTGGAGCAGCTACAGATCCTTCATTCTTTGAATAAACAGTTTGATACCTTTCTACATCACATTTTGCATTATGAATATAAGGGGGTAAAGGTATTTCACCTATTTTTTTGATTATGTCCATAAATAATTGCTCTTTTGGATAATCAAATTTAATAATTCTTTCACCTGTATCCAAACATTTTATAACTGTTCCAGTCATATCTTGTTTAAAAGCAATCAAAGTATCTTTTTTTAGACGTTTGGCTGGTTTTGCTAATGTTAGCCATGTGTCTTTTTCTATTTCTCTAACCAAAAGTATTTCTATTTCTGCACCATCATAATTTTTTTTTCCATATAATCTTGCAGGTATTACTCTTGTGTCATTTAAAACAATTAAATCATCAGGTAATAAATAGTCAATAATATCTTTAAATTTTTTATGAACTATTATATTTTTTTCTCTATCTATCACCATTAATTTAGATGTATCTCTGGGTTCAGCAGGGATATTAGCAATCATTTCTTCTGGCAAAAAGTAATCATAAGAAGATGTTAATAAGTTGGTATCAAGCTCTTGACCTAAAGTCATTAAATATATTTAAACTCCAAAAATTTCAAATTTAACTAAAAATTATAAATAAAAAACAAACATAAAAAATAATTTATTTTCAGTTCTTTGAACAAGGGGTTTAAACCCCTTGTTTGTTGAGCTAAGACATAAAAAATTTTATCTGACGATATTAACCTAGAGGTTTCATTGTTGGAAAGAATACAACATCTCTAATAGTTTCAGAATTCATTAAGATAGAGAAAAATCTATCTATACCAACACCAAAACCACTAGTAGGAGGCATACCATACTCTAATGCTTCAATAAAATCATCATCGGTCATTTGTGCTTCATCATCACCATTATCTCTAAGAGATGATTGTTCCGCAAAACGTGATTTTTGGTCGATAGGATCGTTTAATTCAGTAAATCCGTTACCAACTTCTGCTCCTGCAAATAATACTTGAAATCTTTGTACGTAACCTTGATTATCTTCTTGCTTCTTAGCTAATGGTGATATGTCAAGAGGATGATTGATTAAAAATGAAGGTTGAACTAATTGAGGTCTAACAAATTTTTTAAATAACTGATCAATTAACCTTCCTCTACCTAACTTGGTATCAGGAACTAAGCCTTTTTCTTTTAGAACAGGTACAAGTGATTCAAGTGTTGGATAATGATCAAGATCAATTCCAGCTTTTTCTAAAATCACTTCTCTATAATCAATTCGTGCCCAAGGAGAGGTAAAGTCAAGAACGTCACCTTGATATTCAAATTTTAATGTACCAAAAACTTTTTCCATAATAGTTGTATAAAGCTTTTCGACCATATCCATTAAATCGTTATAATCTGAGTAAGCCCAATAAAATTCCATTAATGTAAATTCTTGAAGATGTTGAGTACTCATCCCTTCATTTCTAAAAACACGACCTATTTCAAAAACTTTTTCGTATCCGCCCACAATTAATCTTTTTAAATGTAATTCAAGTGATATTCTTAAGAATAAATCTAAGTCTAGGGTATTATGATGAGTTGTAAATGGTCTAGCATCTGCTCCACCAGGTATTAATTCTAGGACAGGAGTTTCTACTTCCATAAATCCTTGTTCATCCATAAAATTACGCATTTCTTTGATAAACATTGACCTTTTTTTGAATAAATTACGTGATTCATCATTCATAATCAAATCAAGGTAACGCTTTCTGTAAATCATTTCTTTGTCAGTTAAGCCATGATACTTTTCTGGTAATGGTCTGAGGGATTTGGAAAGTAATGTTATTTTTTCAGTATTTAAACTTAATTCGCCTCTATTGGTTTTTTTGATATTACCAGATGCACTGATTATATCGCCAATATCGAATAATTTTAAGTCATCATAAACTTCTTGACCTATTTTGCCTGATGAAACAAATAACTGCATTTTACCACTTTCATCTCTCACATCGACAAAACTTACTTTACCACCAGTACGCCAAGCATATACTCTACCAGTAATTTCAAAAGTTTCTTGAATTTCTTCGCCACTAGCCAAATCTTTGTATTTTTCTATTAAGGTACTAATTATAGTAGTTCTATTAGTTTTACTAGGGTATGGGTTAATATTTTTTTCTTTTAATTCTTTTAGCTTATTTCTTCTAACTAATTCTTGTTCTGAATGATTTTCGTCCATATACGTCTTCCTAAAATATATTTTTAATGCGTTTTTATTATACTATGATTCTGATATATTTGACTTTACAGCATGATTATTCCTACCAGCCAAATAATGTGTTAAAAAACCTCTAAAGTAAGTGTAAAGTTGTTCAGAGGCTTGGTTTTCACCAGCGACATTTAATAACTCGGCAGCAACTTCAACTGTACAAAGATGAGTTTTATCAGATGGTCTTCTAAGTCCATATTCTGATTCTTTTTTGGTTCTAAGAGGTAAAAGTGGTAAATGATCCATATATGGACTTTTTCTGAATATTTTTCTTGCTTGATTCCATGTACCATCAAGAATAATAAATGCAGGTATTTTATCACTAGCTTCAAAGGTCGTAACTCTTGGCTTATACTCTTCAACATCGTCAGGAAAAACAATATAAGGTTGATATTTTGGATCATGTAATAAAGTTAAAAACTCTTGATTAGGTTCTTTACGATCCCAAGCAAATATTTTTGTATTGGCAATACTATCCTCTATAAGCTTACCTGTATTGGTTGGTTTAGTGAATTCTTGCCAATACATCAAAATCCAAAAATGGGCTTCTGTTTCAATAACAGGTACAATATGGCAAAGGCAGGCAACTTTGGGAACACGGCATTTTTCACAACGGATAACACGAAATCCTCTTTTGTCCATTACTGTTTGGCTAAAAATCATAATAATACACTCAGCAAAAATTTTAAATATACTTTAATATGTAATTATGAAGGAAAAAAATATAATAATGATTAAAAGTTTAAAATTATCAAGAATACTTAAATCAGGAATATTGGCTGTATCTGTTTTATTGTCCTCTGCGTCATGTAGTACAGTTTTAGATCTATTGCAAACAGCTTTTAAAAATCCTGAAATAGCGATAAAATCATTTAACTTTAGTGATGCTAATTTTCAAAAGGTAGGTTTTAAATTACTTTTGGACATAAAAAACCCTAATTCTGTAGGTATCAAAACCTCAAATATTAATTATAATCTTAATCT
>JACMQJ010000684.1 GCA_014377055.1 Candidatus Sericytochromatia bacterium | reverse complement strand
ATATGATTTGGCTAATTGATGAGGATGCCGCTGCAAAATAATTATACTCTATAGGGTTGTATAAAAAGAGGACGTTTATTAATACGTCCTACAGCTATCAACCTAAGACTAGGCATATTTTTTACTATAGTTAATAAACTCGAGTGTAGCAGGCTTCTTACCTCTTTTTTTATTCTACATACTTTAATCTTATCAGGCAATTTTTTTATAGTTTCCGCAAGACATCTCTCATTTTCATAAAAAGCTTCAATAATAGACGGAATATTTTTTTCTTCCATTTTTTTACCCTTTTAATAAACTTCTAATATAATTAGGAAGTAGAATTATATTAGAATCTTAAAATCTATATTCCATTTTTTAATAATTCTTGAAATTATAACTTTTCTATTTCTTCTTTTGTTAATCCAGTTGTCTCCGAAATATCAATTAGAGAAAAGCCTTTATTTTTTAAGTTTTTAGCTATTTCTGTACTTTTTTCTTTCATTGCAATTTTTTTAAAACTACTAATTAATTGTTTTTCTTTTGTTCTTGGCATTTCATTAATCTCCTTATAAAATTTACTTTCTAAATCAATATCAATAAAATTCATTAGTACATTTATAAACTCAAATAATTCATAAATATCTTTTCTCTTATAGCTTTTTTCCAGTAATAATTTTGTAAGCTCTAACTTAAAATTATATCTCTTATCGTCATTTTTTTTAGATTCAAGGTAATATAACGAAGATAAAATTATCAAAGCGAATGGATTATTACTATTTTTCAAGTCCTCTTTTCTATCTTTCTGTTCCAAAATCTTGTATATATTAAATTTATAACTTATTTCTGTTCCATAAAATTCTTTGTGATACTCATTTGGTTTGAATTTAAGGTTACTGTCTGTGTATATTGCTAATGCTACTATTTCTTTATTTAATTTATCTAAAATTCTATAATGATATTGAAACATTCTAAATATAAAATCATCGTTTTTTGAATCTTGAACTTCAATATGAACTAAAATACATCTATCTGTTCCATCTTTTAGTTTTATCTCTACTAATTTATCTGATGATCTATTTTTACCGCCTGATTTTTGGGATATTTTTAAAAGTTCATTATCCAAAAATTTAGGTTTATATTTAAAATCTATATTAGTGTGTAATTCAGGAAGAAAGAACTCGGTAAACTTACTGAAAAATTTTTCTATAACTCTCTTCCATATTTGGTCTTTACTCAAAATGTATTTTCCTAACATTAATATCTTAAAAGATAAATCTAATTTTTGTTCAATTAAAAGACCGAATTACCATAAGATAATAAATACCTAATTTTTCTTCGATATTTTAGGCAAAAAGTTAATTATCTATAAAATTTAACCCGTGGAACTAATGTAAAAATGTAGGTTAAGTTTTGTTTAAATTTATTTTACTTCAAAATAGGAATTTGCAGCCCAACCAATAGCTTCAGTTATTGAAGCAGCAGTTGCCGCATTTAAAGCATTTCCATATCCTGGTATCCAACCTACAAGAAGTTGTGAGATGGTACGCCCAGTAACACCTAGCCGAAACTTGTGCTAAAATTGCTACAGCTCCTTGTTTTGTAACCTCATCCCCATGTAGTAAACCAAGAGCAGTAATCATACTTAATTGTATTGGTGTTATTACTAAATTATCAGAACCTGGAATTTGAGCTAACCCAGCACCAGCTGCTCCAGCAGCAATTGAGGCACCGTGTATTATAGCATGGAGTGTATTATCAGACATTTATATTATTCTCCTTTAAATAACTAAAGAACTAAATTTTATTAAAGTCTTCTATATCTATTTTATCTTTTTGGTAGATGATACCATAATTAATATTCTTAATATATTTATTGGCAGCTTTGATTATATCTTGTGGTGTAACTTTCTTAAATCTTTCAATTAATT
>JACMQJ010000683.1 GCA_014377055.1 Candidatus Sericytochromatia bacterium | reverse complement strand
CTAAATGTCATCATTTGACCAAGGCCAAGCGGGAATGGTATCACTCAGAGCAGTTAATGAGTGGATAGGTGTTATTAATAGTAATTTGGGTGGTTCTAATCGAACTGCTTATAAAGCAACCAGAGTTTCTTTTGGTGGTGGGGTTGCACAAATAGAACGTGATCCAAGACAAGAAGCAAATGGTGTTCAGATTCCTGATTCAACTCTAACAATCCAAAATACAAGAATAGATTTTAGTCAAGGTACAATCATCCAAGATGGTGAGCTTACACATTTGGGTATCAGTGGAGATGGATTTTTTGCTGTTACCACAGCTGGCCCAGGCACATTTACTTCAGGTACTCTACTTGATACTAGAAATGACATTTTTTACACAAGAGATGGTGAATTCCGTTGGACTGTATTCAAAGGTCCATCAGTAACAAAAACGGTTTTAACAACAGCTGGTGGATTAACCGTACTTGCATCTGATGGACAAGCAATTACTAGAATTGGTTCAGGCAGTACATTCTCACTAACCATAACAAAGATGAGTGGTGCAGAAACATCTACTAATCCTGTTGATGCTGTAACACCTGGTGAAAGTGAAGCTTCAGTTGGTGTCTTTAGATTTCCAAACAATCAAGCATTAAAATTTTCAAAATTTGGTTCTACTGTTTTTGATAATGCACAAGCAGGGCAAGGTTCACAAATAACTGATGTAGAGCTTATACAGAGTAGCTTAGAGTCATCAAATGCAGCTCTAAATGATACATTGCCAGAATTATCATTAGCTCAAAAATTATTCTCAGCTGTATCCAAAATTATTAATGTTGCTAATAGTGATCTTGATGTTGTTGTAAATTTAATTAGATAATACAAATTAAAAGCCCTTCCTAAATTTATAAATTTAGGAAGGGCTTTTTAGTACTTAAAAAAATAATCCGTAAGCTCAAGACTTTATGAATTTATTTTTTTAATCATATCTTTGGTTGCTTGACTAATATTAGGTTGAGAAAAAATAGCAGATCCAGCGACAAGAATATTTGCACCTGCCTCAAGAACTTTAGGTGCTGTATTAAGATCAATTCCACCATCAACTTCAATTGATACATGATTATAATTTCTTTTATTTAGATATTCATTTAGTCGACTTATTTTTTCTATAACTTCAGGAATAAATTTCTGTCCACCAAATCCTGGGTTAACCGTCATAATTAAAACCATATCAAGATTTGGAGCAATATAGTCAATTAAATCATTATTAATTGGTGTAGATGGGTTAAATGAAACACCAGCCTTTATTCCTAAACTTTTTATATGAGAAAGAGTTCGATGAAGATGTCTAGTTGTTTCATAATGAACTGTGATACTATCAGATCCAGCATTAACAAAATCTTCAAGAAAATCGTCTGGATTAGTGATCATCAAATGTGTATCAAAAAGAAGTTTGGAATGTTTTCTTAACGCCTTTAATACTACTGGTCCAAAAGTTATATTTGGTACATAATGACCATCCATTATATCAAGATGTAACCATTTTGCACCTGCATTTTCAACTATCTCAACTTGCTCTCGTAAACTAGAGAAATCAGCTGACAATAGTGATGGTGCAAGGTATCTATCTTTCATCTTTTAAATCCTTTAAGGCTGATTTGGCTGCGTTTTGCTCTGCTTCTTTTTTTGATAAGCCTTTACCATAATATTTTTTATCAAGAATTTTTAAATGACATTGAAAAGTTGCTTTGTGTGGTGGTCCTTCCAAAAGTGAGCTTTCATATTCAGGCAAAATCTTAAATCTTGCTTGAGTCATTTTTTGCAACCAATCTTTAGCATTTTCTTCTTCTGCTTTACCTGTTATTGCTTCTCTTAGCTCAATTTCGGTAAGATTGATAATAATTTCGGCAACTTGTTCAAAACCAACTGACAAATATATAGCTCCAAAAAGAGCCTCAAGTGCATTGGCTAAAATTGACTCTTTATCTTTTCCACCTGATAAAGCCTCTTTTTTGCCAAGTATTATATATTCTCCTAAATCCATTTTTCTGGCAATTCGAGCAAGCGTCTTGTCACTTACAACATAAGCTCTAGTTTGACTCATAACTCCTTCATCAAACTGTGGATAATTAATAAAAAGCCAACGACTAACAGATAATTTCAAAACAGCATCACCTAAATATTCAAGACGCTCATTATCTGGGGTACTATCTCTTGAATCTATTTTTATTGATTTATGTGTAAGAGCAAGTTTGATTAATTCTTTGTCTATTTTATTTACATCTTTTATTACTGATTTAAGTAATAAGCCTAAATCAATTTCATTATTCTGCATTATAATTTCATCTATACTATAAAAATATTTCTAACTAAAATTCTTTTTTAAAATGTACCATAAAGATAATTATTTTGGCTAATCATTATTTTTAATTATTGACTAAAAAAAGATAATTTCTAATAAATTAAAAATTGATGTAGAATAGAAAAAATACATTTTTAATCGCTATCTTAATTATGAGTAAAACACAAGTCAAAACAACTGTTATTATTAATCCAAAATCTTCTAATGGTGCTACAGGTAAAAATATTGATTATATAAAAAATATAGTAAAAAAGCTAGATAATCCAGAAATTATTATTACAACATCAAAAAATCAAGCGACAGATATTACCCAAAAAGCTATTTTAAATGGTACAGAAAAGATTATTGCTGTTGGAGGTGATGGTACTATTAATGAAATAATTAATGGCTTTTTTATGGAAGAAAAAATAATAAATCCTAATGTTATTTTTGGCATACTACCTTGTGGTACAGGTTCTGATTTTATAAGAACTTTACATTTACCAAAAAATAATAATAAAGTTATTGAAAAAATTTTAGAAAATAAAACTAAATTAATTGATATTGGTAAAGCCAATTACTCTGATTTAAATCATCAAGCTAAAACTAGGTTTTTTATTAATGCTTCTAATATTGGAATTGGTGGAGAAGTTGTTGATAGGGTTAATCAGACCTCAAAAATATTTGGTGGATTTGCTTCTTTTTTGGTTGGTACAATTTTATCAATAATGGATTATAAAAATAAAAAAGTAAGAATTACATTTGACCATGAACAAAAAATAGAATTTACTACTATTAATATAGTTGTTGGAAATGGTCAATTTTGTGGCGGTGGTATGAAATTTTTACCAGACTCATCTATTGATGACGGTTTATTTGATATTCTACTTATAGGTGATTTATCAAAGG
>JACMQJ010000682.1 GCA_014377055.1 Candidatus Sericytochromatia bacterium | reverse complement strand
TGAGGTACAGAATCAACCATCAAAATATTATCAGGTAAATCATCATTACTCATACCTCCCCAACCAGATAACAAGATACCTCTTTGACCTGTTTTGTTTAATGCTTCAATGACCATTGAGGCGACCTGTTCAGGATGACGATTAGTCATACTTCCAAATCCAATATAAATTGGGGCTTTATCTGATTCTATAAAATCTTTTAACTTTGGCTCAGGAATATATTCTTCTGCTTTATCCAAAAACCAATAACCTGTTATATGAACAGAATCATTCCAATCTTTTGGCTTGGGGATAACAGATGGGCTAAAACCATATACTATAGGAAATAAGTCTGTATTCCGTCCACCTAGATTACCCAGGAATGGAATCGGCTCAAGCTTTAATTCTTTAGTGAGCCATTCATTAGTTATTTTTCTAAAAGGTTGCCATAATAATTGTTCCATCATCAAATGAGTCATTTTATTGTATATAAAACCTAACTTGTGAGGATTAGGAACAAAAATATTTGGAAAATCGGATGTATTACTAAATGGTAATAAATATGCTGCAATAGACGGTATACCTAGCTTTTTGGCAATATAATAAGATTGGAAAGTTGTGGTCGTAAAAATAATAGCTTCTGTTCCTTCAAGCTTTTCTATTAAGCCATCAAAAAACTTTCCTAAATGTGTTTTAAAAAGATCAATTAGCATTGGCATGGATTTAAAAGGATTACTGCCAGATTCAAGCATTGTTTTTCCTTGCTCAGAATCCAAAATTTCTTTTGGATTGCCGACCATTTCTAGTATTTTTAAACCATTTTCTTCGACAAAATCTTTAAAATTACCATGTGTTGCAATAGTTACATCATGACCAGACTTTTGTAAACCTATACCGAGTGCTATATATGGCTGTATATCACCTCTTGAGCCTGATGAAACTATTGTAATTTTCATGAATTAATTAAGTATTCGATAGGCTCTGGTATCAACTCTTCAATTCGATTATTCTTATAGGCAATTATAATAAATGAAACTGTTTCACCCTTTTTTATATTAAGCTCTTTTAAAGGTATATCAAATTCCATAAATTCATTATTGATACTTACTTTTTTTAGTTTATGATGAGTAAATCTAAAAATACAATGTTTAATTTCATAATCTAATTCTGGTAAATTAATATTTTTAGGTACTACTTTAAAATTAGGTTTAAAGTTTTCATCAACATGATCATTGATTGATTCAGTCTGACCTTCATCTTTTGTTTTGATAAATATTTCTATATAATCTTTTTCTGAGTATTCATATATTAAAGAATGATCCAATTTTATTTTAAAATTACTTTTATCATGACCATAATATATTTTGCCAAAGAATTTTCCTGATTGGTGCATAGTACCTGAGTGAGTACCAAAATTATATATTTTGCCATCAAGCCAACCCTTTTCGATAAAACTATCAGGTAGATAATTACTTTTTCCTGTATCGTAAAGACCATTTTTTAAAATATCTGGAACATAAATATTGATTAGATTATAGACATTTTGTAAGTGAAGCCTAAATTGCCAATCAAAAAGATCATCATGACTGCTTGAATTTCCTTCACCAAACCACCAAAACCAATCACTACCTTCAGCTATATATATTTCTTCCCATGCTTTCTTTAGGTTTTCATTTTCTGGATTTTTAGCTTGAAAATCTACTAACTCTTTTCTAGCTTGATACAAGCAATCCCAAGCCTTGTTTTTGGTAGGCTCACCGATCCAAGTTGTAAAATCTGATCTGATCCATGAACCAGAAAACAATTTATTTATAACTCTTCTAGGGGGATTTTTTTCCAAATAATTACTAACCGTTGTCATATTGATCGAATCATCATTTTCAACCATTTCATAAAATAGATATAAAAAATCATATCCATCATTTAAATAATGTTCCCAACAATTTTCACCATCAAGGGCAATTGTAACAAGATAAGGTTGATCGTCTGGTAATCTCTGTTGTATTTTTTTTAATTTAATATACAAATCTTTGGCAGCATCATAAGGGTGCATTTTAGAATAAACAAAGCCAATTGCATCTGATATGTTAATATCTCTAAAAATTATAGTAACTTTTCTATTTCCTTCTTCCAAAAGATAAGGTTGATATAATACTGTTGGATCTTCAAAGATTTGATCACGATCACGGTGAGGATAATAATTAATTGAGTTGAATAATATTCCTTCATCGCTAATAATCCAATTAATATCGTTTTCTTGTATGTAAGGTAATATTGCAGGACTTACAGATTGTTCTGATGGCCACATACCTTTTGGTGCTTGACCAAAGCATGATATATGTTTTTCTATAGCTTTTTTTATTTGTATTTTGGCATCTTCACAATGACTATAATTATTTTCAGGTAGATTAAGATTAGGTCTAGCAACTTTTGCTGAATCTGTATTGCAAAGTAAAGGAAGTATTGGATGATAATAAGGTGTTGTTGTTAATTCAACTTTACCCTCTTGAACAAGTTTTTTGTATTCAGGTATAATTTTTCTGATTATTTCTAATTGTTTGCTAAGAACAATCTCTCTATCCTGTTCAGTAAAATCACGACCTTTATCAATTAAATAAATTAATTCTTTTTCTTGTTTTTGCCAAATATAATCAAACCATGATAAGTTAAACCAAACTATTAGATCTAATATTTCTTGATTAGAAAATTGATCAACAAAGTTATCATAATCATCATTATATTTTTTTCTAAGATTTTCTCTTTTTTGTAAAATATCATTATATCTTGGATATTTATAGATCATTCTTTCCCAATTTAGGTCAAAAAACAGCTTAAGAATTTTTATTTTTTGTTTATTTGAAAGCTTATCAACTGTTATTTGAGATAATTTTAAATAAGGATCATTTGCTTTTTCGGAAGCATAATCTTCTATTTGTTCAATTAAAGAAGGAACAAAATTAAATGTTTGCTTAATATTTGGAAAGTCTTCTAGTATAACAGCCATATCAAGATAATCTTTAATAGCATGAAGACGAACCCATGGCATTAAGTAAGTATTATGGATATTATCTTTGTACAATGGTTGGTGCATGTGCCAAACAAAGGAAACGTTTAGTTCTTTCATTAATTATTTTTTATTTTGTTTTCGATCAAGAATATTTTTCGATAATTTATTTCCTAGCCAATAAAACTTACTTGATAATTTGTCAGGTGACTGATTTGGTTTAACTAAAGCACTATCAGGACAAGTTTCTATACATGCTAGGCAATCATTACCCATACAAAACTCAGCATCAACAATTTGGACAACATTATAACCTCTTTCATTTTTTTCAAAGCTTGGTCTAAATAAGTCATTAGGACAATGCTCAATACAAAGCCCACAACCTTTACATCTTTGGAAATCAACAGTTACAAATTTTGTCATTACTATCCCTTATTTTATTGTTGTTGCTAAATTCATTAATATTATAGCCCTAATTTTATCTTTCAGGCTTTATTCTGATCTTTGATTCTAATTCTTTGAGTATTCTATTATGATTTTCTACAGCTTCATCTTTGGTATAACTAAGTTTTAGTAGTTGAGGTGGTTTTTGCCTCCACTTATCATATATCTCAGTTACATAAACTTTATCATCTTCTTTAAAGTATGTATTTAAAAACTTATCTTTTATATCTTTTGATAACATAATTATCTATTTTTACTCTCTGATCTAATGTTTATTAGATTTTAATTATATTTTTAATATTATAAATTATAGTTAGAGATCAGGCAAAAAAATAGATTATTTATTATTTTAAATTTATTACCTTTTAGTTTTTATGCTCTAAACGTTTGATAAATAAAAATATTCTAACCACAGATTAAGGCAAATGAGCAATAATAATTTTTTAATGTTTTCTCTTATTTGTTTCTTCATTCGTCTTTATAAGCGTAATTCGTAGCAAAAAATCTTATTTATTTAAAAATAAATATATTTAATATTGTGATAATATGAAAAACAAGTTATGTAATTATCAAAAATATAAATTAAAGAATGAAAATAGCTATTATTCATGAGTGGTTAGTAAATTATGCAGGATCAGAGCGTGTTCTTGAGCAAATTATTAATGTATATCCTGATGCAGACCTATTTAGTTTGATTGATTTTTTACCTAACGATCAAAGAGGATTTATAAAAAATAAAAATGTAAAAACTTCTTTTATCCAGAATTTACCAAAAGCAAAAAATAAATATCGTAATTATTTACCAATTATGCCAATTGCAGTAGAACAGTTTGATTTATCTGGTTATGATCTTATTATTTCTAGTAGCCATGCTGTCGCAAAAGGTGTTTTGACAGGACCTGATCAATTACATATTTGTATGTGTTATTCTCCAATAAGATATGCCTGGGATTTGCAACATCAATATTTAAATGAGTCAAATCTTACCAAAGGCTTTAAAAGTATTTTAGCTAGAATAATTCTTCATTACATTCGTTTATGGGATTACCGCACAGCCAATGGTGTAGATAATTTTATCTCTATATCAAAATTTATTTCTAGGCGTATAAAAAAATATTATGGTAGAGATTCAAAAGTTATTTATCCACCTGTTGATGTATCAGCTTTTGTTTTATGTGAAAAAAAGGAAAATTTTTATTTAACTGTTTCCAGAATGGTAGCATACAAAAAAATTGATTTAATTGTTGAAGCTTTTAAAAAAATGCCTGATAAAAAACTGATTGTTATAGGTGAAGGTACCGAATTTGATAAAATAAATTCAAAAAAAACTAATAATATAACTATTATGGGATTTCAGTCATTTGAAGTTATTAAAGATTTTATGCAAAGAGCAAAAGCATTTGTTTTTGCAGCGGAAGAAGATTTTGGCATTGCGCCTCTCGAAGCTCAAGCATGTGGTACACCTGTTATAGCTTACGGAAAAGGTGGAGCATTAGAAACAATTATAGGTTTGGAAAATGATAAGCCAACGGGGATATTTTTTTATCAGCAAAATACAGATAGTATTATTGAAGCAATAAATAAGTTTGAATCACTGGATAAAAATATTTTGCCCATAGATTGTCGAAATAATGCAATGAGGTTTTCACCTGAAAGATTTCAAAAAGAATTAAGAGAATATATTTTTGAACAAGTTAATAAGTTTGAACAAGTGGTTTAAACTGCTGATCAAATTAAGAATGTAGCAAAATTTTTAATACCAATTTTATTTTACTATATATTGTCATTCATAGATAAATATTTTCCCAAAAAAGCAAAAAAAAAGCTTGTACATAATACAAGCTCATTTGGTTATTGGTTAAATCAAAAATAGATTTATCATTTAGAGATGTATACTACAACCAAAATACATCCTAAATTTTA
>JACMQJ010000136.1 GCA_014377055.1 Candidatus Sericytochromatia bacterium | reverse complement strand
TCTATTGATGCCAAGCTTAGAGGTGATGATGAAGTTTATATTAAGGATTTAATTCCTAACTCTTCTGAATCTCCCGAAGATTATGTTATCAAAGATGCTTTAAAAGAAAAACTTGATAATGTACTTGATAGTCTTACAGAAAAAGAAAGAGACATGATTTCATTAAGATTTGGTCTTGAAGATGGACAACAAAAAAGTCTTCAAGAAATTGCGGATCAATTTAGTCTTACAAGAGAAAGAGTAAGACAAATAGTTAATTTAGCAATGAAAAAGCTTAGAAATCCAGAAAAAATGAAAACATTGTCAAGCTTTCTTGAAAGATAATTTTTAACTTAAAAAGCCCTTATTGATAATTCAGTAGGGGCTTTTTTATTTTGTTAATTCAAAAACATTATTATTAATTAAAATAAAATGGTTTTTATTTGAGTATAAATCATAATTTTGATATTTCTGACTCTAATTTTTTTATACCTCTAACTTTATCTTTTTGACTACCTATTTTATAAATAATAAGCTGTGTTTTTTCAATATTTCTTAGATTAGTAGAATAATTATCATGAGTATTAGAAAAATAATTATATAGATTATCAATATTAGATTTAAGTGCTTTTAATTCATTAAGTTCATTAGGTTTAGAGCTAAAAGTAATATTTAATTCATTCCAAACTTGATTGGTATCTGGTGCAGTTAATAATAATTTTTTAGCAATACTTAAATCTGTATTATCTTTATTTAATTTGAAATCAGCTAAGTAAAGCTTGTAGTCAACATTCTTTTTTAGAATAATTTTAGAATAAAATTCATTATTTACTTTGATTTCCAAACCCGATTCAACAGTTTTAATAGCATTTTGCTTATCACCTTTCTTTAGATAAACTAGAGCTAAATCACCATAAGGTTTCGTAGATCTATTTTCTTTAATAATTCGTTTATAATAATCAATAGCTTTATCTAATTTATTAGAATTTACATAATAATTACCTTTTTCGTATACATAAAGTTGTCTCATGTCAGTATTGTAATATTTATGGTTATAAGCATTAATATTTATTTTATCAATTTCATAATTGGTATATTTAATATCTTGATCATTGTTATTGCATAAATTTAATGGTCTTTGAATACTGAGTCTAATATCATAGTTATTACTTTCCTTAGCTATTTTTTTTATTTGATCGCATAAACCATAAGAGTAATAATCACGTATTGGCATCTCTGATTTATTTATTAATGAAGCCTGATAATAAGCTTCTAGTCCTTGTTTGTATAGACCATTTATCCAATAAATATCACCTATTTTATATAAACTATAATCTTTTTTATCAGGATATAACTGACCTAATTGATTATAAATATTAATAGCTTTTTTGTAATAAACTTCATTCTCATAAAGATAGGCTAGTTGCATCAAATATTTTTTCTTTTTTAAACCCTTAATTGACTCTAATTCTTTAATTGCCTCAGAATATTTATACTCTTTTACATCAATAACAGATTTAATATAGTGTACATCTGGATTGTTATCTACATTATCATACTTATTAAGCCAATATTCAGATGTATTAATTGTCTCATGATCAATATAATGTGTATCATAATCAAAATAATTTATTTTTGCGATGTAATCATCACCTTTAGAATAATATCTTTCATCAAAAAGAGAAACCTCAGCCATTTTTAGCATATTATTTTTGTCATAGGGATGTAACTTAAAATTGTTAATTGCTGAGTTTATTGGAGAATCAGTTTTAAAAAATATTGAACTCAAAATATTATTTGATAGGTACTTGGTGTCATTTGTTCCTACAAAAGTATTAAGAAAAAAAGTAAAAGGATTAGTAAAAGCTGTTACAAAAGTTACAGCTAACATAATTAAAATAGGTATTGAATAAGACTTATTTAATTCCTTTAAAATATTTTTAAAGCTTTTGCTAAAACCCATTTCTTTATTACGGAAATTATTATAATCCCATAATCTAAAAAATATTGCTGTAGCCCATAAACTAAAGCTAAATATCCCAGATGTATTCAAATTAAACAAAAAGCTATAGGTTAAACTCTGAAAGCCAAGATTAGAGAACATAGGTAAGGTTGTTTCTATAATTAATAAGATAATAAAAACTAATAACCCAACTTCACCAGCAATAAAAAGCCATAAACCTAAACCAATAAAAGCTAAATGATTTGCAAGTTCAAAGTAATTTGTCTGAGCAACTCCTCTATTTGTTATTACATTTATATATGAGCCTGACCGTCCAACAATATAAGCAATAACACAAATAGCTGAGATAAAAATAAACTGGTTTAAAAAATTTGAAAAATATATTTTTATCCTACTAACTGCTCTACTTAATAAAAACTCTTCTTTTGAAAGCAAAATATATTTTGGATTGATAATTGTGATCAATGGTGCATAAAATACAATTAGCAATGAAGAAAATATGATTGCCATAGAAGAAAGTAAAAAATTAATGTTTTCATCGGCATTAGAAACGTTTTGTTCAAAAACATCTATAAAGACAAAAAAGGATATTATTACCAAAAATACTGCTAACATTTGTGTATAGAGATTAGAGCTTTGTCTAGTTAAAAGTCTAAATTGTGAAATTAATTTAAAAACTCCACTTTGTTTTTTTAACTCTGTTTTTTTATAATTAAACTCTTTATTTAATAGCCATCTGCCAGATATAGACTTCATTTCATCATCTAAGCTTCCTGGTACATTAATTTCTACATCTCCATTATATTTTGAAACCATTAAGTAACATAAGGCAAGATATACAGCCCATACTCCTAAACCTGTATAACTCCTAGAATCATGAGTAAACCTGAAGCTCAAATAGCTAATGCAAGTTACTAAAAAAATAACAGGTATTGATGTTTTTAATATTTTTGTAGAAGTTTTATTATTACCAGCTAATATTAAAGCTAAATAAAGCTCTATACTAATTGATAATAGAATTGTAAATAGATCAATAGTGTTATTATTTTTAAAAATATAGACAGTTGAAATTAAAATTAAACTTGATAAACCAAACCATTTTAAAAACTCGCCCCATACTAATCTAAAAATTTGATGAGGGTTAAATGAACGTGTATACAACCATTCACCATAAAATAATGTGATCATCAATGGTAAAACCTGAGCAAAAAGTAATGCCATTATCAGACTATAAATAGTGTCATGAATTATCAGTGATGCATCAGGAAGTTGATTTGTTAACAACGTTCCAATAGCAATAGGTATCAACTTGAAGAGTAATGTGATAAGACCAACAAAAACAGTTATCTGTAAAAAAGACTTCCTAAATAAACTAATTGTTTTTTCCATTTTTTTACCTATTTACCTGCATATGCTAAAAATATTTCTTCTAGGTTTAGATTTTGTATTTCAACTGTAGCATTAGGGAATTTTTGTATTATTTTTTTTGATTTATCATCATCCCAATTTTTAAAAATACCTGTAATCAAATGCTCAGTACTATTTAATTTCAAAGTATCTTCAAAAGAGATATTTTCTAATTTATTTTTTGAAACAATTTTTATCTGTCTAGTTGAGCTTTTTAAATCCTCCAAACTCATCTCGACTTGCATTTTTCCTTGATCAATAATTCCTATATAATCAGATATTCTTTCTAAATCTGATAAGGCGTGAGAAGATAATATTATTGTTGTTCCTAGCTCATGTATTAGCTCAATAATACTTTCCAAAAACTCTTTACGGGCAATAGGATCAAGCCCACCTGCTGGCTCATCAAGTACCACTAACTTTGGTCTATGACCAATTGCCATAATTAAGCCAAGTTTTTGCCTATTACCTCTGGAAAGCTGAAATACTCTCTTGTCAAGAGATAAACCTAATCTATCAGCCCATTGTTTTACATATTCTTTATCCCATGTATCATAAAATGAACCATTATAATTAAGTATTTCGCCAACTTTTAACCAAGGTATAAGTTGCATAGAGTCAGAGGCATATCCTATATTTTGTCTTTGCTTGATAGGCATTTTAGTTGGCTCATATCCCATTACATCAATACTTCCATTGGTCGGTTTTAAAAGAGACATAATCATTCTTAGAGTAGTTGTTTTTCCTGCTCCATTTTTTCCAAGAAGACCATAAACAAATCCTTCTTTTACATTCATATTAAGAGAGTCAAGAGCATTATGTTTACCGTAAGATTTAATTAAGTTTTTTGTTTGCACAATAAAATCACTCATGATTATTCTCCTTTTCTAATTTGTTCCAATTTTTTTTTACAAGTTCAATTGTTTGCTCTTTTTTGTAGCCAAGCCATTTAACATCCTTGATATAGCTTTCTGTTACCTTAACTGCCTTTTCTGTATTATCCTGTTCCATAACATTTTTTGCTTTATCAGTTACAAAAGCTCCTTTACCAACAAATGTTTTTATAACACCCTCTCTCTCTAACTCTCTAACGGCTTTAGCAACTGTATTTGGATTAACACATAACTCTATTGCCATATCCCTAATAGTTGGGATAGGCTTACCAACTTCAAAAATACCTATCTGAATAGCATGTTTTATTTGTTCAATAATCTGCATATAAATTGGATTTCCATTTCTTGGGTCAATTTGTAGATACACTCATCCTTCTTTCTATTTATTGTATTATTGTACTACTTAACTAATACAATAATACAATCATAAAAAAATGTCAACAAAATATTTAAAACTATCTAGAATATTTTTTGTTAGCAGTATAATTAAAAAGTCCTGTTTTACTATGTTAAGAGTTAAACTTATTATTAGGAGGTAATTAATTATGACTATTAAGGAATTATTGATAAATGAAATTGATGAGCTTAAAGAAACGGATTTAGAGAAAGTTGTAGAATATGTTAAATTTCTCAAAGTAAAACATATTTTTATGCCATTGAAAAATTATAAAGAAAAAGATTATGCTTATTTGTATGCTCAATTTGAAGAAGAAGATAGAGAACTCGCAGAAATAGGAATAGCAGAATATTCCAAACAATTAGAAAAAGAAGATTAAACAATGAGTTTAAAAAGAGGTGAAATATGGCTTGCCAGTCTTGATCCGACAAAAGGCTCAGAACAGGCAGGAACAAGACCAATAATAATTTTTCAGAACGAATCAATAAGCAAATACACAATAACTGTTATATCTATTCCCTTGACAACAAATTTAAAAAGAGCTTCATTACCAACATGTGTTTTAATTTTGAAAAACGGAAATTCTATTAAAAATGATTCTGTTGCTCTATGTCACCAAATGAGAGTATTAGACAAAACAAGACTTCTACATAAAATTGGAGAACTTGAACCTGAAATACTCTCTAATATTGATAAATGTGTCATATTTACATTAGGGATTATAAATCTTTAAAAATAACTAGAATATTTTTGTTAGCAGTATAATTAAAAAGTCTTATTTTTCTAAAGGTATTAAATTTGATTATCAAAAAGTCCATATTTATTCTAAGCACATTATGCCTTAATCTCTTTTTGTCAGCTAGTTTTTTTGAAGTACAAGTTAATGGTGATGGCTTATTAAAAAAAGAGATTAGAAGTGTAGGAGATTTCAATAAAATAAATGCTTCTGGAGTATTAAATATAAAGATTATCTGCCAAGCAAAAAAAAGTTTAGAAATTGAAAGTGATACAAATATTTTAGCTTTATTAAAAACAAGTGTGAATAACAAAACACTAACAATTGGATCAGATAAAAGTTTAAAGCCTATAAATCAAATAAATATTACTATTTTTACACCAGATATAAATAAAATTGAGCTTTCGGGATCATCACAACTAGATATTAAACATATAAAAAATAGTTCTTTTGTAGCACTTGTTAATGGTGCATCTAATTTAAATGCTTCTGGTGAAACAAAGAATGTTGAGCTTAAGTTACAAGGTGCAGGATACATTGACACAAAAAAATTAAAGGCAAAAAAGGTTAAAGTAACCTTAAGTGGGGCATCTATGGTTGATATATTTGCACAAGATGAGTTATCGGCAAATATTTCTGGTTTTGGAAAAATAAATTATTATGGTAATCCTCAAAAAATAACACAGAATATATCTGGGATGGGTATGATAAGTGATAGATCATCACCGTCAGATAAAAAGAAAAATCTAAATATAGATCACAGATTTAAATAAAATAAGTGGTTAGCTATTAGCTACTAACTACATAAATAAAGACGAATCATGGATTTAAGGATTAACAACAATTTTTAAAAATAATACATAGTTAATATAAATTAACAATACATTAAGGTTGACCACTCAATTTATATTTACAATTTATTTGATGTAACATGTTTATATAAATTAATTAAGATTATTTTCACAAGGAGATAAATATGAAAAAACTATTATTGACAATGGCGTTATTTTCAGCTATCGGTACTACAACAATGGCTAATGCTTCAACCGAAATGGTTGGTGGCAAAACAATGTATTCTAATAAGGATATTGTAGATAACGCTGTAAATTCTGCAGATCATACAACTTTGGTCGCAGCCGTTAAAGCTGCTGGTTTGGTACAAACATTAAAGGGAAAAGGTCCTTTTACCGTTTTTGCTCCAACTAATGCAGCTTTTGGTAAACTTCCAGCAGGAACAGTTGATACATTAGTGAAGCCAGAAAATAAAGCAAAATTAACAGGTATTCTTACATATCATGTATTAGCTGGAAAATATGATTTTAATGCTTTAGCAAAAAAGATCAGAATGGGTCGTGGTAAAGCACAATTAACCACTGTAAATGGTGCTAAATTAAGCTTTATGATGAATGGTTCACATAATATCACTGTTAGTGATAACTCTGGAAATACAGCTAATATCAGTACTTATGATGTATACCAATCAAATGGTGTTATTAATGTAATTGATACCGTATTATTACCTAAGTAGGTTTTTTATTTAATTTAAAAGAGGAGATTTATATATTATAAATCTCCTCTTTTTTCATAGCTAATTTACATTATAGGTAAATATCTATCAAGCTCCCAAGCAGAAACATAAGTTCTATATTCATCCCACTCTTGAGTTTTAGCTTTGATAAAATGATCATATACATGTTCACCTAATGCAGCCTTTAATAAAGAACTCTTTTTTAATTCATCAAGAGCTTCGCCCAAAGAGCCAGGTAATGATTTTAGATCCATAGCATTTCTCTGGTCTGTATCAAGATGATACAGATTTTCTTCAGCAGGCTCAGGAGGAGTAAGCTCTCTCTTGATACCATCTAATCCAGCCTTAAGCATCGCTGCAAAAGCTAAATAAGGATTACAACTAGGATCTGGACATCTTAGCTCAATTCTGGTTGATGTAATTACACCTTTTGAAATTCTTGGTATTCTAATCAATGCAGAACGATTTACTTGACCCCAACCAATATATACAGGTGCTTCATAACCAGGTACTAGTCTTTTGTATGAATTAACTGTAGGTGCGATAATAGCACTTAAAGCTCTTGCATGATGCAACTGACCAGCAATAAATTGTTTGGCTAATTTTGATAGTCCGTGTTTGTCTGACTGATCAACAAAAGCATTATGACCATCTTTGGTAAATAGGCTTTGATGAACGTGCATGCCTGATCCATTAATACCAAAAATTGGCTTTGGCATGAATGTTGCATAAAGACCATGTTTTTGAGCTATTGCTTTTAAAGTATATTTAAATGTAAGTGCATTATCAGCTGTTTTGAGAGCTGTATCATACTTAAAATCAATTTCATGTTGTCCAGCAGCTACTTCATGATGACTAGTTTCTACTTCAATACCCATTTTTTCTAGGGCAACAACCATATCTTTTCTAACTTCTGAAGCTTCATCGGTTGAAAAGTCGAAGTATCCACCATTGTCATGAGGAAGTGGTGATAATTTGCCTGAATCATCTTTCTTAAATAAGAAAAATTCTAGCTCTGGTCCTGTGTTAAATGAATAACCTAAATCTTCAGCTTCTTGCATTGCTTTGGCAAGTACATATCTTGGATCACCTTCAAATGGTTCACCGTCAGGCATACAAACCCAACAAATTATTCTCGCACCATAGTTTCCAGATTTATCTTCCCAAGGAATAATTTTATAAGTTGATAAGTCAGGTAACAAAAACATATCACTTTCAGCAATACGGGTAAATCCTTCTACAGATGAACCATCAAACCATTTACCATTTTTAACACAGTCTTCAAGCTGAGTTACAGGTACAGTAACACTCTTAACAATTCCTAAAATATCGACAAATTGAAGACTGATAAATCTGACTTCATTTTCTTTAATATCTTTCATTACTTGGCTTAAAAGCTTTTCATTCTCTTTTCGTGTTCTATCTAGCATACAAGGCTCCTAAAAGAAATTCATAAAACCCAATAATTATATTACAGATATATTCTTTAGGAAAGTCTTTATATATTTAAGTTTAAACAAATAAGATTTAGCTACAAATGACATAAATATAATAACAGGTAAATAAACTCATCACTGATTTAACTGATTAAATGATGAGCACATATTTTTTAAATATTATTCGTGTTTATTCGTGTAATTCGCAAAATTCGTGTCAAAAATTTTATCTCTAAAAAGTTTAGAGCATATCTATTATTTTTATAATTTCATCTTGTATATCTCTTAATTTTTTCCCTGATAAGACAGTATTATTAATCATGATAGAAAAAGAATAATTATTACCATTTTCACCAATTAAATAACCACTCAAACAATTAACTCCTGTCATAGATCCACTTTTAGCAACTACTCTGTAATTAACTATCTTTTTTAATCTATTTTTTAGAGTGCCATCTTGTCCACCTATTGGGAATGAGTTAAGAACAACATTTTTTAGTTTATCTTGATTATACATATAATCCAAAGCAGATATAATGAGGGATGGACTAACAAGGTTATAACGAGATAGACCAGAGCCATCAACAATATTAAAATCTGTATATGCAAAAGTATCTGTTAAATATTTTTTCATAATATTTATGCCTTTTTCTGTACTACCTTGAATCTTATTATCATTAAGAGCAATGGTTTTAATCAAAAGCTCACCAGTCAAATTATGACTTTCTTTGTCAAATCTTTTTAAAATATCTGATAGTGGTTGAGAGGTATTAGTTGCAATAGTATTTAAATTTTTAATAGAAGGTATATCACTAGTTACTTTTATTTGTCCCTGAAACTCAAAGTAATTATTAATAATATTTTTTAACACATTACTTAAATACAATTCAGGATAAATAATACTTTGTTCTAATTCTTCTGTTTTACCATTAGCCATCTTTCCTGATATTTTTAGAGTATTATTATTAAAGCCATCTACTTTTATATTATTTTCTTTATCATTACTTATTTTAATATCTAAGCTATTTATATCAACAATATTATTAGTATGAGAATATATTTTATTTTGATTTGAAATGATATTTACTTTTATACAATTATCGTCAATGTATAGAGCATCAACAGGTGAAGAATCGCAACTATCCATATCATCCCACATCCAACCAGAAGGATAAAAAGTGTTATCAAAAGCGGTACGATTAACTAGAATATTACCAGTTAATTTATTAATACCTAAATTTTTAATTTCTACAAATAGTTTCTTTAAGTTTTGGTTTGTAAATGAGGGATCTCCTACAAAATTAATATAAATATTTCCTTTTAACTCTTTATCTTCAATAATACCATC
>JACMQJ010000681.1 GCA_014377055.1 Candidatus Sericytochromatia bacterium | reverse complement strand
ATATTGTAGTTACAACAAGAATTGGACTAACTAAAGGGATAGATTTACCATTAAGATTTTATTTGAACAATAATATTTATGTATCAAAATTGGCAAAAAAATAACTCTTAGTTTTCTAAGAGTTATTTTTATTAGTATTATCTACTAAAACTTATCCACCATTGGCATAACAAACACCATTAACATAACGAGTTGCAGTTTTAACATCCATTAAGTCGTTAGAATTGCTTTTGACAAATCTATCAAAATTATTAGGTATCCCGCCTTTTTTCGTCAGGTTTCTTTTTTCTACTTTTTTAGCATCAATAAAGCTTGTGACTTCACTTTTAACTGATTTAAGTATCTGAGATACATTCATAAATCATTAACTCCTAAAATTAGTTTATCGTTTAAATATATTATATTAAATAAAGGTTAACTTTGTCTAGTACTTTCTTTACCAAAACTTAACTTTTATGAATAAATATGTAAAAATTAACAATTATTTTTTTAATATCTTTACTTTTATTTGCTCTAATCTATCAGCAATATTTTCTATTTTATCAATATTTTTGTTGTATAAGTCTTCATCCCTATCTTCTAAGCCCTTAATAACATTATAGAGATTCATTTCCATTTCTTTTAGAGTATCTTTAATTTTTTGTGATATTTCATCACTTGAAACTTTATTTAAAGCAACTACATTTTGATACATTGCTTTTGTTGATAACAAGAACATCTGACCATAAGCCTCACCAATGACGTCTTCAAGAGCTTCTTCATTATACACATTAGCTGTTTTTATTCTTTCAATACAGACTGACATATATTGTCTATCTTTTAACTCTACTGGCGAATTATTATATAAATCTTGTGCCGATTGATTTAAATCATCTATAAGTTCAACTAATTCTTTTTCTTTTAATTCTTTTTCTACATCATTCATCATTACAAATTATCCTCAATACCAACAAAATTTATTAAAAAATACAAGCTTATTATATAACTTATACAACAAAATTGACGCTCACACGGGGCAAGCCCACGTGGATTCTTGAAGCAAGCATATAGCTACCTATTACTTTAAGCCTCAGGAGTCCCGCCCGAACTCCAAATATATTATTAATTCTGATCTTCAAGCCATTTCTTTAATATATTTTTACTAGCATTCTCATCTCTATTGTGAAAACTATTACATTGAGGACATTGCCATTCTCTTATTGTTAAAGGCATTTCCTCAGTTCTAAAATTACAGTTACTACAATCTCTACTTGTATATTGTGCTGGTACTTTTACAAACCATCTACCAAACCATTTAGATTTATAGTCAAGCATATTACAAAACATACCCCATCCAGCATCAAGTATTGATTTACTTAAACCTGCTTTCTGTTTCCTGTTATTCTTTAAATATGTTTTACCATCATCAGATAACTTTGGTTTTGATTTCTTGGTTAGATTTTTTATTCTTAAATCTTCAACTACTACCGATTGGTTCTCACTGATTAGCTTTGTTGATACTTTATTTAAAAAATCTTTTCTAGTATTAGCTATCTTTTGATGAATCTTATCTAATTTTATACTGGCTTTATTTCTATTATTACCACCCTTTTTCTTTCTATCTAATGAGCGTTGTAATATTCTAAGCTCATCTTGATATTTATTATAATGTCTAGGGTTATCTATATATTCACCATCTGAGGTTACAGCAAAATATTTAACTCCTAAATCAAGACCTACATTATTATCTAATAATGGTAACGCTTCTACATTTCCAACAAAGGTTACTGATATATACCATCCATCTGCTTCTTTTCTAATAGTTGCTGTTTTAATTTTAGATTCTACAGGTCTACTATTAAAGAATTTTACATGACCTATTTTTGGTAGTTTAAATCTATTTCCTGATACTTTTATCTCTGAGCCTGATGAATTATTCTTTAAAAGAAATGATTTATATTTATTCTTTTGAGCAAACTTTGGAAAACCTGCTCCAAGTTTAAAAAATCTTTGATATGAGTTATCTAATCTTTCTATTACTGCCTGTAAAGTATTTGCAGGAACTTGTTTTATCCATTCAAAGCCCTCTGTTTTCTTAACTTCTGGAATTTCATTAATTAAGTCAAACTTAGATATATTTACACCTTTTTGAGCATAAAGATATTTTCTATATTCGAGAGAAACATTATACAAATATCTGCAAGTACCAAGCCATTGACCAAATATTATTTCCTGATTCTTTGTAGGTTTTAATTTATAATGAAAAGTTTTATTTACACTAACTACAGTTTCTGTTTCAAGCTTTTCTATTGTTGCTATCATTTTATTAAAAATATTGCGGTAAATAACAATATAAATTATACTCTGTACTATCAGGATTTGTCATTAGCAATAATTTGTCCACATTCATCCTGAGGGCAAGCCCGTCAGGTTTTCTGTGGACGGGTTTATAAAAAATAATTTTAAAATGCAAACCAAATACATATTTGTAACAGGTGGCGTAGTTTCTTCAATAGGTAAAGGTATTGTTGCTGCTTCACTTGGACGACTTCTAAAAAATAGAGGACTTTCTGTATCTATAATAAAACTT
>JACMQJ010000135.1 GCA_014377055.1 Candidatus Sericytochromatia bacterium | reverse complement strand
CTTACTTAAAAAATGGTCCAGCAGGCTTTATGATCACTAGAACTGTTGAGAATGAAAGTTGTGATCTCGTTATTATGGCTAGTAGAGGGTTAGGTACAATTAAGAGCTTTTTAATTGGGAGTGTTACTACTTATGTACTACATCATGTTAAAGTACCCGTTTTTTTAATTAGTTAAAAATAAGCATAATATGATAATTGATGGTTATTTAATAAAAAATGATCTATATCAATTTTAATAATGATTTTACTCATAGAAAGATATCTTACTTTATTTCATAATTAAAACAGAATATTAAAAAAGATCGTAAAAATAATATGATAAATGAAAACATTAAACAAATTATTGAAGAACATTTATTCTTCAAAGGTTTTGAGTATAACGAAATTGATATTTTGATTAAACATTGTGCTTTTACTAGTTTCAAAAAAGGTGATTTTTTACTTGGTGCTAGACAGGAGGCAAAAAACTTTTACCTTATAACAAATGGTATTGTTAGCTTACAAGTATTTTCTCATAGTCATGGCATTATCAAGTTAGAAAATATTCAAGATGGTGAGTTTTTGGGTTGGTCGTGGCTAACTGCACCTTATGACTATCATTTTGATGCTGTTGCCTTTAGCAAAATAAAAGCTCTTGTTTTTGATGCTAAAGCTATCAAAAGAGATATGGAAGCTAATCATGAATTTGGTTATAAAATGTATCGTTTATTTATTCCTATTATTGTTGAGAGGCTTCAAGCTGCTAGAAAAAATATTCTGGAACTGTACGAAAGAGATTCTTAATTTTTTATCAAAAGTAAATTATAAATATCAGCTAATATAACTTAGCTAAAAAGGAGAAAAAATGAATAGAAAAGGTGAATCAATCAAGGAAGCAAAACATGACCCATACATGCTAAAAGAAAAATATCCAGATCCCTCAGTTTGTGAAACTTGTAATGTAGTATTCACAAAAGGTATCTATAAATGGGAAAAAATAATTCCTGAAAATGCTAATAAAATAAAATGTCCAGTTTGTAAGAGGATCTGGGATGATTTTGAAGGTGGAAGTTTAGTTTTGGAAGGCGAGTTTTTGGATAAACATAAAGAAGAAATTATGAATCTAATAAACAGTACCGCCAAATTAGAAGGACAAACACATCCCCTTGAGAGAATAATAGAAATAAAGAATATAGATAACAAATTAGAAGTTAGAACTACTTATGAACATCTTGCCAGAAGACTTGGAGATGCTATTCATAGAGCCTATAAAGGTGATTTGAATTATACTTATTCTGATGATAAGTATATAAGAGCATCATGGAGAAGAGATAATTAAACTGTGTAGATAAAGAATTTTTAAAAGATTTGATCCTAATTATTTAGGATCATTTTTTTACTTTTTATATAATTAAATCTAATTTTTTACCCTAAATTCAAAAATAAAATATGATAACTCAAACAACAAATGAAAAACTTTTACTAGATATATCAAAAATTAGTATTGAAGATTCTTTCTCTTTACTTAAATCATCAATTAATGGTCTTAGTGACGAGGAAGCAGAACAAAGGTTAAAAAAATCTGGTTTTAATGAAGTTGCCCATGAAAAACCATTTGATTTTACTCGTAGAAGGATGTCTGTTGTTATTGATGAGTTAGAGGATCATCATGAATTAATCTGTAAAGGTGCTGTCGAAGAAATTTATAGTGTATGTAAACACGTCAAGATTAAAGAGCAGATATTACCACTTGATAATAAAATACTAGAACAGATAACAGGACTTTCAAAATCATTAAATGAGGGTGGATTAAGAGTAATTGCTATTGCATATAAGTAAATACCAACAACAAAAAATATATATAGTATAAAAGATGAAAATAACTTAATCTTGCTTGGTTATGTTTCTTTTCTTGATCCTCCCAAAGAATCTGCCGCTCCCGCAATTTTAGCTTTAAATAATAGTGGAGTTATGGTTAAAATTTTAACTGGAGATAATGAAATTGTAACACGTAAAGTTTGTAAAGATGTTGGTATTGATCCTGGAAATATTATTTTGGGTAGCGACATAGCCAAATTAAATGAAACAGAATTAGCTGATATTACTGACAAAAATATTGTTTTTGCCAAATTGAGTCCAGATCAAAAACAGCTTATTGTCAAAGCTTTACAGTCCAAGGGAAGAGTAGTTGGATTTATGGGTGATGGTATAAATGATGCACCTGCATTACGGACAGCTGATATTGGCATTTCAGTTGATACAGCTGTAGATATTGCCAAAGAATCAGCTGATATTATTCTTTTGGAAAAAAGTTTAATGGTTTTGCAAGAAGGAGTGATAGAAGGCAGAAAGACTTTCGGTAATACAGTTAAATATATTAAAATGGCTGCTAGCTCAAACTTTGGTAATATGTTTAGTATGATTGGAGCAAGTGCTTTATTGCCTTTTTTACCAATGTTACCTCTGCAAATTTTGATTCAAAACTTACTTTATGACGTATCTCAAACAGCTATTCCATTTGATGATGTTGATCAAGACTACACTCTTAAACCACGTAAGTGGGACATTAATAATATTAAACGTTTTATGATCTTTATTGGTCCTATTAGTTCTATTTTTGATTATGCAACATTTGCAGTAATGTGGTTTATTTTTAAAGCAAATACAATCGAATCTCAATCCTTATTCCAGTCAGGATGGTTCATTGAAGGACTACTATCACAAACTTTGATTGTTCATATTATCAGAACTGCAAAAATACCATTTATTCAAAGTATAGCAAGTATACAGTTATTAATTACTACAGTTTTGGTGATGACAGTTGGAATTATAATACCTTTTTCCCCACTTGCTAAAATAGGTGGATTTACAGCACTTCCATCAGCCTATTTTTTATGGTTAATTGGTATACTTACATGCTATATTTTGTTAACCCAGTTGATTAAAAGCCTATTAATTAAAAAGTATGGTTTCAATTAATATTTTAAAATTTAAAGTAATATTCAAGATAAAATTATTTTCAATCAAAAATTAAATCTACTTTTTTATCTAAAAATGCGTTACAATTTGTATATAACGAATTTTTAATTTGATTCAAAAGGATGATATGACCTCAAGTATGTTATTTAGTTGTATGACTTGTTCTTCACATCCTAAAAGCGTTTTATCGGATATACCAGAAGAAATTCTTGACGAATTAAGTAAAACAAAAATATCCAATATTTATAAAAAAGGTCAAACCCTATTCTACGAAGGTAATCGTCCTTATGGTGTTTATTGTATGAATTCTGGAAAAGTAAAATTAACTATACACTCTTGCGAAGGTAAAGACTTTATTGTAAAAATAGCCCAAGCAGGAGATTTGATTGGATACCGTTCATTCTTTACGGATGAACTTTATACTTTGACGGCTGAGATAATTGAAGATGCTAGTATTTGTTTTATTGATCGAGAAAGATTTTTTGATCTACTCAAAAAGCATCCTCCCTTTAGCTTAAAGTTACTATCAATGATGGGTCATGACATTAAATGTGCTGAAGAAAACTCTAGTAACCTAGCTTTTAAATCAGCTCAAGAAAGAATCGTTGAATTACTTTTTACATTCAAAGAATCTTATGGTATTAATCAGGATAATGGAAATATTAAGTTAGATATTTTAATCTCTAGGGATGAATTAGCTAGTATGATAGGTACTACAACTGAAACAGCAGTAAGGCTCACAACTTGGCTAAAAGATAAAGATTTAATCGAGATGAGTAAAAAATATATGTATATAACTGATTTAGTTGGTTTACAAGCCTTGATTCCTTCATACTAAATTATTTAATCAAAAGAACGGGGCATTTAGCATGATGAATAGTATAATTGCTGGCACTACTAATTAAAATACTTGTAACATTACCTAATCCTCTACTACCCATAACGATTAAATCACAGTTATTTTTTTCTGCCTCAGAAACAATAGTTGGTCCCGTTGGCCCTTTTATTAGTAGAGTGTTGACATTTATATTTTTTGCTTTCATTTTTTCACTTGTTTCATATAATATTTTTTCGCCATGCTCTTTCATATTTTCTTCAACCTTTGAGAGATACATATAATGTTCGCTAGGCTTACCATTAAACATATCAGGTATATAATAAGTATTTAGTAAAATAACTTCTGCATTATATTTAATAGCAATATTTTGAACATAATCTATCGCTTTTTTTGCTGGAACAGAATCATCCGTAGCAAGTAAAATCTTATTGAACATAAAAATCTCCTTTTTAATCTATATTAATATTTTAGTTTGTTGGAAAAAGAATCTAAATGATTATTAGCAAGATATTAATTAATAAATTGCTATTTTTGTAAAAGCTAAACCAAAAATATAGGTATTTTTGAATTATGTATAACAAAATTACTGACACTACCTATTAAAAAGTTTTTTATTTCATTATTGTCATGTTTTCCCATAACAATTAAATCACAATTTTCTTCTTTTGCTAGATCAATTATTAATTGTCCTGCGTGTCCTTTCATAATTTTACTTTTGACACTAATATCATCATTACTTAACTCAGCAACTACTTTATCAACAATAGCAAAACTGTATTGTCTTAATTTTTCTTCCATGTCCATTGTATAGAGTGGATTACTACTATAAGAATGAAAAATAACTACTGTAGAATTACATTTCTTAGCTATATCTTTAACACACTGAATAGTTTTTTCTGAATGCTCTGTGCCATCAACTGGCAATAGTATTTTTTTGAACATATTTTTTTCCTTAGAACTTTTTTATACTCTATATATTCATTCTAAACTTTTTAAAATATAATAAGAATGATACAAAACAAGAGATTAGTTGATCTAGATCAAATATTTTAATTAAAACCAGTACTCATTTATAGCTAATTCGATAAATAATATTTGCTGTATCGTCTGAAACAAGCATACTGCCATCATTCATGATTAATATATCAACAGGTCTACCAATCGATCTATTTCCACTTTTTAGCCAACCGTCAGCAAAATTTTCATATTTGATAGCCTTATTATTTTTAATAATAACTGAGCTGATTCTATATCCTGAAAAATTGGTTCTATTCCATGATCCATGTTCAGCAATAAAGATTCTATTTTTATACTTATCAGGAAACATATTACCCTTATAAAATTTCATTCCCAAGGGTGCAACATGAGCACCAAGTTTAATTGCAGGTGGTGAAAATTCACTACATTTTTTTTCACGTCCAAACTCAGGATCAGAGATATATCCTCCATGACAATAAGGAAAACCAAAATTCATACCTATTTTAGGAGCATTATTTAGTTCATCTGGTGGTAAATAGTCCCCAAGCATATCTCTACCATTATCGGTGAACCATAAATTATTTGATGTACTCCAATCAAATCCAACTGTATTTCTAATTCCTCTAGCATATATTTCTTGATTGCTACCATCTGGGTTCATCCTCATTAATGTACCAAATCTTTGATCATCACCAGATTTACAAACATTACAAGGTGCACCTATGGGAACGTATAATTTCCCATCAGTACCGAAAGCTATATATCTCCAACCATGATGAGTTTTGTTAGGTAAATTATCTACTATGATCACAGGTTTTGGGGGATGAGTTAAGTTTTCTTCTATTTTATCATAACGTAAAATACGACTTATTTCTGCAACATACAAAGAACCATTACGAAAAGCAACACCATTCGGCATATTTAAACCTCCAGCAATAGTTATGACTTTATTTGACTTATTATTTTTGCTAGTAATTGCATAAACTTTATTTTCTCTTGTTCCAACAAATAATGTTCCTTTTGTTCCCATAGTCATAGATCGAGCATTATTTACATTCTTGGCAAATATATCTATTTTAAAACCCTTTGGTAGCTTAATTTGACTTGTTATATCAACGTTAGAATTTGTCTTTGTAATTGCTGGAGTACAAAAAGTCAAAAAAACTAATGCTAGAGTTATAGGTAAAAGGGACACGACCTTTAACATTTCAAGACCTCAATAAAATTTAAAAATATAAGTAATCTCAATATTAAGATTATCATAACTAGACAAATTTTTAGGATTTAATATAGTTATTTTTTTGTTAATACTGGTTCGATCCTAAAACTTCCTGTTATTATTATTGTATAGGAGTGTAGTTCAGAGGTAGAACAAAGCTCTCATAAGGCTTATGTCGTAGGTTCGACTCCTTCCACTCCTATTTTTTTGAGTTAGATTTGCAATAGTAGAGAGGTAATTATGGAATTAATACAAAATGGTGGAAAACAGATTAAAGTTTGGACAGATATTGCTGGAATAGAGCCAGAAGCTTTACAACAATTGTATAGAATGTCTAGATTACCATTTATTCATGATCATATAGCTGTAATGCCTGATGTTCATGTTGGTAAAGGTGCAACTGTTGGCTCTGTTATTGCTACAAAAGGAGCAATAATACCTGCTGCTGTAGGAGTTGATATAGGATGTTTTTCGGGAGATACATTAATAACAGTAATAGATGGTAAAAACTATAAAATTAAAGATCTTGCTGATCGTGGTGAAGAAATAATTATTTTTGCCTGCAATAAAGATAATAAAATAGTTGCTGCAAAAGCTAATGCAAAACTAACCAGAAAGAGTGCTAAATTAATAAGAGTCACATTAGATAATGATGAGCAAATAAACTGTACACCTGATCATAAATTTATGTTGAGAGATGGAACATATATTGAGGCTGAATTATTATCTGAGGGTCAATCCTTAATGCCATTCTATTCAAAAAAGGATAAGGAAGGTTACACACTTATAAAACAGCCATATTCAGGAAGTTGGCAGAGAGCTCATTGGGTAGTTGCTAGATCTGGATTGTTAGGAGATATAAAATCTTTTCCTGATCAAAAAACTGTTATACACCATAAAAATTTTTGTGAGTCTGATAATAGACCAGAAAATTTAGAACTTATGGGAGATAAAGATCACTCTTCTTATCATAGAAAACTAGTAGAAAGAAATACATATTGGCAATCAGAAGACTTTGAAAGAAGAAGGATAGAAGCAATAAAAATTAAGTCTAAATTGCCTGAGCGTCATGCACAACTTGTTAAAGTTGGTACTGAAAATATTTTGTCTTATATGAAAAATAATCCTGTACATTTCAAAGAAGCGGTTAAAGATAATGGAAAGAGAGGTAAGCAATATCTAATTGAATATAATCAGAGCGAAAAGGGGAAAGAAAAATCAAAAGAGATAGCAAATAGAATTTACACATGTGAAGTATGTGAGGAAAAAATTAAAAGTCCTATAGGTCTTCACAATCATAAAAAGAAAAATCATGCTTTTAACCATAAGGTAAAAAATATTATTCATCTTGATCAAGTTGAAGATGTGTATTGTTTGACAGTACCAGAATATAATAATTTTGCTTTATCAGCAGGAGTATTTGTTCATAACTGTGGTATGCTTGCGTCTAAAACAAACTTAAAAGCGTCTGATTTGCCTGATTCATTAATAAATTTAAGAAATGGTATTGAGCAAGCTGTACCTGTTGGTAGAAGCTATCATGATCATGATAGATTTGGAAAAAACCTTGATTATAATCAATTAAGTGTTTATCAAGAGTTAGGTAATATGGTTCTTAATCGTTCTCTTAAGCAAATAGGAACTCTTGGTGGTGGTAATCATTTTATTGAAATTTGCTTGGATGAGATAAATAATGTTTGGATTATGCTACATTCTGG
>JACMQJ010000134.1 GCA_014377055.1 Candidatus Sericytochromatia bacterium | reverse complement strand
ATTTATTCGTATATTCGTGGTGAATATAAAAATGAAAAAGATGAAGCTACAAATGCTTCAAGATCTGTTTATTTACGTTCAGAAGATTCATATTCAGTGCTCTTAAGCCATTTTAATAATGATGGGTATGGTCAAAGTATCACTTTGGCTCAAGTCTTTTGGATCAAAAATAATAAGGCCGAAAAATTCTTTGTAGTTGCCGAAGATAATCTCAATATCAAAGAACATTTTTCTAATTTTGGTAAAGATATTAGTAATCTAAAGAAAAATCTTAAACTACAAAAACAAATTAATGTCTTTGAAAGCTTTAGTGAGTATAGTAATAGATTTAGACAGATTTTTGGTATTCGTTCAGAAAAAGCTTTGGACTTATTTTATCAAACAGTATCAATGAAATCTGTTGGTAATCTTACTGAATTTGTTCGTAATCAAATGTTAGAAAAAACCGAAGTAAAAGCGAAGATTGATGAATTAAAAAAGAGATTTTCTGATTTAACTCAATCATATACCTCAGTACAAAAAGCAAAAAAACAACTTGAACAATTAAAACCATTGGTATTAGAAGCTGATGAGTTTAAGAATATCAGTTCAGAAGTAGAAAGATTAAATAATTGTATAAAATCATTACCATTATATTTTGCTATAGAAAAATCACAACAACTTGGCAATGAAGTTATTAGTTTGAATACGGATCTTGAAGAAATAAACAATAAAATTAATGAATTAAAAGAAGACTTAGATAATTTACGCAAAGAAGAAATTGAAATATCAGCTTTAATATCTAATAATTCAGCTGGAAAAAGACTTGGTCAAGTTACTGATGAAGTTAGTCGTAAAATGAAAGAAAGAGATAAAAAGCTTGCTTATACCAGAAAATATGATAGTCTTGCCAGTGTACTTGATATTCCTTACTTTAACGATGAAACTACTTTTTATAGCTCACTTGCCTTAGCCAAGAATGAAGAAAGCCAAGTTGTTGCCTCAGTTAAAAAATTAAATGTCAAAAGAGATGAATTAAAAATACAGCTTAGCCCATTACAACATAGTTACCATGAACAACTTGCTGAGTTTGAATCATTAAAAAATAGAAAAAATCAAACCCAGATTCCTGATTATAATCTTAGAGTTAGAGATGCTATTCTGAGAGATTTAGACCTTAATGAAGCAGATTTACCGTTTGTTGGTGAATTACTTAGAGTAAAAGATTCAGAAAGAGATTGGGAAGGAGCAGTAGAAAGAATATTACATGGTTTTGGTTTAAGTATACTTGTTCCTGATGAACATTACAAAAGTGTCAGTAATTATGTTAATAGAACTGATATGAGAGGAAGAGTAGTATATTTTCGTGTTCCTGATTATGTCAAACCAAATAGAAACAATGATTATGTACCAGATGCACTTTATAACAAATTAGAAATAAGACCTGATACTAGATTTTATGGATGGTTAGAAAATGAGTTATCAGAAAAATATACTTATGCCTGCTGTGAAACTATGGAGCAATTTCAACGTGAATACTACGCTGTAACCAAAGAAGGACAGATTAAAAGTGGTAAATCAAGACATGAGAAAGATGACAGAAGAAGTATCTATGATCGTAAAAACTATGTACTTGGTTGGACAAATGTAGAAAAATTACGTGTCATTCATTCTGCTCTTTCTGACGTTAATAACAGAATCAGAACTGTTGAAGATGAAGTTTTTTCTGTAGAAGGTAAAAGAGATGCTCTTGAAGAAAAGAAAAATTCGGTTAGAGAGTTTATGAGATTTACTGATTTTGCAGAAATTAATTGGAAAAAAGACGCTGTAGAAATCCAGAGATTAATGCACGAAAAAGCAAGTTTAGAAAATAGTTCAGATGAATTATCTGTACTTAGAGAGAGACTTGATACACTTAGAACTGAGCATATTAGTCCTAAAGAAGAAGAGATTAACTCTAAACGTGAAGAAAAAGGTAAAAAAGATAATCAAAAAAAGAGTTTTGAAGATCAAGTAATAGAGTGTAATCAAATTATTAACTCACCTAGATCCGAAGAGTTTAAAGCCTATTTCCCTGAAATAATTGCTTTGATTGGTGAAAATGAAAACCTGAATATTAAGACTATTGATCGTTTACAAGATCAAATCAGATTAAAAATTGAAGATAATAAAAGAGCAAAGAACGATTCTGAAATTAAGCTTCGTGACAGTATTATTAATAGGATGGTTAATTATAAAAGAGAATATCCTTCTGAAACCATCGAAGTAGATGCTTCTATTCTTTCATTACATGAGTTTGTCAAAATAGCACAACATATTGAAACTGATGATTTACCAAGACATGAAGAAAGATTTAAGCGTCTTTTAAATGAAGAAACTATTAATAGTATTGTTTTATTCAAAAATCAGTTAGAAATCTATGAAAAAGAAATCGAAGCCAAAATTAAAGACATCAACAAATCACTTGTAGAAATTGATTATAACAATGGTACATATATCAAGCTTGATAATCCTAAAACACAAGATAAAGAAATAAGAGATTTTAAAAGTGATCTTAAGACCTGTCTTGAAAATATTACAGATGAGAATGATTACTATAGTGAAGACAAATTTAACAGTGTTAAGGCTATTCTTGATAGATTTAATAGTGCTGAATCTGTTGACCTTAGTTGGACAGCAAAAGTAACAGATGTTCGTAATTGGTTTACCTTTACAGCTAGTGAAAGATGGAAAGAAGATGATGCAGAAAAAGAATTTTATAGTGATTCTTCTGGTAAATCTGGTGGTCAAAAAGAAAAGTTAGCTTATACAATATTAGCATCAGCTTTAGCTTATCAGTTTGGGCTTGAATGGGGTGATACCAAATCAAGATCATTTAGATTTGTAGTAATAGATGAAGCATTTGGAAGAGGATCTGATGATAGTACTAGATATGGGCTTGAATTATTTAAAAAGCTAAATCTACAATTATTGATAGTAACACCGATGCAAAAAATTAATATTATTGAAGACTATATTAACTCAGTTCACTTTGTATCAAATCAGGGTGGTCTTAAATCTGTTGTTAGAAATCTTACTAAGAAAGAATATATTAGTGAAAAAGTAAGCTATTTAGCTCTTGAAGCAGCAAAATAATCATTAAATAAAAATAAAATACAAATTTTATAAATCTATTTTTATCCTGTAGAATATATGTATAGGAGAATAAAAAAATTAAAACTGATAAAGCTTGGAAATATATTTTAGAAGAACTTTTTGAGCAGTTCGTTTCTTTTTTCATGCCTGAATTATATGATCTAATAGATTTTTCACAAGATTTTAAAATGTTGGATAACGAGTTCAAAACATTATTTCCAGAATCTGAATCAGAAGAGCGAAGAGTTGATAAACTCGTTGAAGTAAAGCTTAAAAATGGTGATAATAAATGGATTTTACTTCATATTGAGATCCAATCTTATGAAGATAAAGACTTTGCTAAAAGAATGTATCATTATTATTCAAGAATATTTGACAAATATGATGAAGAAATAGAAGCCATAGCTGTATTTACATATCAAGCAAATAGACATAAATATGGTAGATATGAAAGTAAATTTATCAATACCAAAATAACTTATGAATACCAAACTTATGATCTTGCACAACAGAACATTAGAGAATTAGAGCAATCAAAAAATCCTTTTTCATTTATAGTAAGAACTTTAATAAAAGCTTTTGATTATAAAGAGTCAGATAAAAATAATTTTAATTTCAAAAAGGATTTATCACGTTTATTATTTTCCTCTGGATATAATAAGAAAGAAATAGAAAAATTATTCAGGTTTATTAATTTTGTATTTGAGATTAAAAATAAAAATTTAAGAAGTGTTTTCTATAAGGAGGTTAAAGAAATGGCATTAAAAACTAAAACTGATTATGGCTTAACTGATTACGAAATGGCTGAAATTGATGAAGCTGTTGACGAAAAAGCTAAAGAAATAGCTGTAAAGATGAAAGATGAAGGATTAAATATTGAATTAATAATAAAATTAACAGGTTTACAAAAAGAAGAAATAGAAAAATTATAAATAAAATTAATATTTGTTATTTGTGTGGTACGGAACTAACGAATGATAATAAAACAAAAGAGCATATAATACCTAATT
>JACMQJ010000680.1 GCA_014377055.1 Candidatus Sericytochromatia bacterium | reverse complement strand
GGGCATGATTAATATCATAAAAGGTAATGGTGAAAAGGCAAGGGAATTATTAGAAAAGTGCTTGGAGTTAGATCCTAAGCTACAAGAGGCTTATCATAATTTGGGTAGCTATTATACATCAAAGCAAGAAATAGATAAAGCGGAAGATATGTATATGAAGTCATTACAGATTGATCCTAACAACTTTAATACTTATCACAATTTAGCAACTATCTATATACAAACTGATCAGTTAAGCAAAGCAAAGAGAGCATTAGAAAAACTTTTACAAATTGATGATAATAATCATCAATCTGCTTTTATTTTGGGAACAATATTTTTAACCTCCAAAGAATATTATCCAGCTATGGCAAATTTTCTCTATGCTTTAAATCTTAAAAAAGACTATCATGATGCACGAATTGGTTTAGCTGAAGCATATTATAAACTAGGAAGATATAAGGTAGCTTTAAAAGAACTTGATGAATTAATAACAGCAATACCAGAGCAATTAACTCCTTATATTAAAGCTTCTTTAATCTTGATAGAGCTTGGTCATAATAGTGATGCTGTACCATTACTTGAAAAAGCTATAGAAATTCATAGTACAAATCTTGAAATAATAGAAATGTTAGCTATTATTTATGAGCAAGAAGGCAACAAAGAACGTTCAGAAGAGTTGTATCAAGAAATGTTGATATTAGATCCAGAGAATAAAAGTGCTAGTGAAGCCTTAGAAAGAATGGAAAAAACATTTACTGATATAAATAATATTAGTACTGTAAATTAATAATTATTGGTTAATTATTAAATGATCGTAAATTGTTTGTTGTATTAAAACATTAAATACATTTATTGATTTATAATTAAAATATTAAATTTCTAATTTTAGGAGCTAACTTAAGAAATGACTAGTTTATCTGTTAATAACTTGATTACCAGTATTGGTATTGCTTTTGATACACAAATAAAGGCTTCTGATAATTTATTTTTTGCCGCAGCTGTAGATTTTACAGATCCCACCAAACCAATGTTTGGAGGTGCTGTAGGTAATGCGGCAGGTCAAGCAACTACATTATATCCAAATGATCAGGGAAGCCCAACAGGATATGCAAGTACTAATAATGCAGTTTCAGGAGATCCCGTGACTGTAAGACAGATAACAACTGCTGATGGTCCAAGATACCAAGTTACTGATAATAACGGAAGAGAAATAAAAGTTGAGTCACAAAGTCTTTCTGGTGCTACTGCATTATATCAAAATGTTCCTAGATATTTAGTTAAAGCAGATGGTATTGTTTATGACGTACTTGCATCTACAACCTCAAATATGACTGGTGCTTATGGAATATATGATCCATCTACTAAACAGGGGATAGGACCTCAAGCAACTGCAGGACCAGCTATAAGCACAATAAACATAAGTACTTATGGTAGAGCAATTGGTAGAATAACATTCAAAGCAAAAGAAGGAGCGACACTTGCAAGAGCTCAAGATGACCAACAAAGAGCTGGTCAAGTTGTACAATTACTAACAAGACTTCTTGAATCAATACAGGATGAAAGCAAAGGATTTAGTAGTTTAATCAGATAGAAAGTTAATAAAAAATGGAGTAGATAAATAGTCTACTCTATTTTTTTGACTATATTTGTTCTATAGAGCTGTTTTGTATCCAACCCAATTTATTATCAAACTCTACTTTTGACCATTTTTGTGATATTGAAATTAGTTTTAAAATATTTCCTTGCTCCAATCTAAATAAGCTAACACTATCTACATCTTTAGCTGTCTTTATTTCGGCCTCTTGAGTTATTATTAGTGCTTTTTTATCTTTTAAACTGTAAAAATGTGTTAAATAGCTTAATGAAAGTAAT
>JACMQJ010000019.1 GCA_014377055.1 Candidatus Sericytochromatia bacterium | reverse complement strand
ACCCCTGTATAAAAATTATGGGAGGATTCAATGCCTAATTTAAAAGAAGTAAAAACAAGAATTAAAAGTATTAAAAATATTCAACAAATAACCAAAGCGATGCAAATGGTTGCAGCTGCAAAAGTTAGAAGAGTACAAGAAAAAGTTAATAGCTCAAGACCATATTCTGAAAAAATTGAAGAAGTATTTAGAAATTTAATTTCAAGAACAAGTGGCGAAGATATAAATGAGCCATTATTAGAACCAAGAGAAATTAAGACTATTGGTTTAGTTATTATCACATCAGATAAAGGTCTTTGTGGTAGTTATAATTCAGCTTTAATCAGATTCGCTAATGTGGAAATAAAAAAATATCAAGCACAAGGTTTCAAAGTAAAACTTTGGTTGATTGGAAATAAATCATTTGCAGCTTTTAAGTATACAGATTTAACAATCATAGACAAATATAGCCAATTACCGCAGATTCCAACTTCTGTAGAATCAAATATGATTAAAGAAAGTTTAATCGAAAACTTTTTAAATAGTAATGTTGATAAAGTTGTTATTGCCTATACAAAGTTTATTTCAATGATCAAGTTTCAGCCTACTACATTGGATTTATTACCAGTATCTCAAACTGAATCAAAATCAACGACAATGTCACAGTATGTTTTTGAACCTAGTGCTGCCGCAATGATTAGTGCAATATTGCCTCAATATCTTGAAAATCAAGTTTTTAGATCCTTACTTGAGTCATCTGCTAGTGAGCTTGCTTCAAAAATGACAGCCATGAGTTCAGCTTCAAAGAATGCAAAAGAAATGATAGATAGTTTAAGCCTTGTTTATAATAAAGCACGTCAAGCTGCCATTACCAAAGAAATATTAGAAGTTGTTGGTGGTGCGGAAGCTCTTGAAAAATAATAGTATACTCAAGTAAAATTGGTTTTCAGTTTTTTCAATGAACAAGGGGATTAAACCCCTTGTCTAGTCCAATTTGAACAAGTATAAAAATAGATTTTAGAAATAATAAATAATTAAAAAGGAAGGAATAATATTATGACAACCTCAGTTGACCTTGAAAAAGACACTGCTGCAATAGGTTCAGTAGTACAAGTAAAAGGACCCGTCATTGACGTAAGATTTCCACCAGGAAAATTACCAGAAATATATAATGCAATTATCATAAATGATACAAATGAAGCCGGTTTTGAAGTAAGACTAACAGCCGAAGTTCAGCAGCATTTAGGCGATAACATGGTTAGATCTGTTGCTATGTCAACAACTGACGGTTTAGCAAGAGGAATGAAAGTATTTGACACTGGCTCTCCTATTACTGTTCCCGTTGGTGAAAAAACTCTTGGACGTATACTTAATGTATTGGGTGAGCCAATTGATGAAATGGGACCTATAGAATCAGAAAAAAGAAACCCTATTCATAGATCTGCACCTCTCCTTACAGAGCTTGATGTAACACCAAAAATATTTGAAACAGGTATTAAAGTACTTGATTTACTTGCTCCTTATTCAAAGGGTGGTAAGGTTGGTTTGTTTGGTGGAGCTGGAGTTGGTAAAACTGTATTAATCCAAGAATTGATCAATAATATTGCTCAACAACATAGTGGTGTTTCTGTTTTTGGTGGTGTTGGTGAAAGAACTCGTGAAGGTAACGATCTTTGGAATGAATTTAAGGATTCAGGCGTTATTGACAAAGTTTCACTTGTTTATGGACAAATGAATGAGCCTCCTGGAGCAAGAATGAGAGTAGCTTTATCAGCTCTAACAGTTGCTGAATATTTCCGTGATGAACAAAAACAAGACGTTTTATTATTCATTGATAATATTTTTAGATTTACACAAGCTGGTTCAGAAGTATCAGCCCTCTTAGGACGTATGCCTTCCGCAGTTGGTTATCAACCTACACTAGCAAGTGAAATGGGTGCAATGCAAGAACGTATTACATCAACAAAAGATGGTTCTATTACTTCAATTCAAGCTGTGTATGTACCTGCCGATGATTTTACTGATCCAGCTCCTGCAACAACATTTGCCCATCTTGATGCAACAACAGCTCTTTCAAGACAAATATCAGAATTAGGTATTTATCCAGCAGTTGATCCACTCGCTTCTACATCAAGAATTCTTGATCCACAAATTGTTGGGGAAGAACATTATAGAGTTGCTAGAGGAGTTCAAGAAGTTCTTCAAAGATACAAAGAATTGCAGGATATTATTGCAATTTTGGGTATGGATGAGCTTTCACCAGAAGATAGAACAACTGTATCAAGAGCAAGAAAACTACAAAAATTCTTAAGTCAACCATTCTTCGTAGCCGAAATATTTACAGGAAGCCCTGGAAAATATGTAACTCTTGAAGAAACCATCAGAAGTTTTAGAGAAGTTTTAGATGGTAAACATGATGATTTACCAGAACAAGCTTTTTATATGGTTGGTGGAATTGACGAAGCAAGAGCAAAAGCTGAAGAATTAAAAAAATCAGTATAAATAATAATTTGAAGGTAATTAGGTAAATACTATGGCAAAACTCACTTTAGACATCGTCACTCCCAATGGAGTGACATTTAGTGATACCGTTGATTCTGTTTCGGTTGAAGCAATAGATGGTGAAATTGGTATTCTTCCTGATCATATTCCATTATTTACAGCATTAAAAATAGGTATATTAAGCTATAAAAAAGATAATATTACTGATTATATTGCTGTGATGGGTGGTTTTCTTGATATTGTAAATAATAAAGTCACTGTACTGAGCAAAAGCTCCGAAGTTGCCAATAATATTAATGTATTGAGAGTCAAGCAAGATAAAGAGAAGGCAGATGTTGAATTGATGAAAAAATCAGGTGACGAGCATTTTGCTAATGCTCAAAGAGAGGTTTTTAAATCTGCAACACGTCTTAGAGCTGTCGAAATGCTTGAAAAAACAGGAAGAAGAAAACTTTTATAGTTTAATATAAAATCTAAAAAGGCTCAGTTATTATATAACTGAGCCTTTTTTATGCCTTCCTTTTTCCTTATTTCCTTCCTTTGCAAAGGAAGGTTAGGATGGATTTGTTTTGCTATGCTATGCTTCGGCTTTGGCTGGCGTTTTGCCACCAGTAAAAGCATCTGTATTTTTTTCAATAAATGAAGTCCATTTTTCAGGAACTTGATCTTCTGGAAATATTGCTACTACTGGGCAAGCATCAATACAAGCACCACAATCAATACATTCATCAGGATTAATAGCTAATTGATCACCAATATCATAAAAACAATCTACAGGACATACGCCAACACAGGCTTTGTCTTTAGTACCAATACATGGCTCTGTTACTATATGAGTCATATTTTTCTCCCTTTAATAAATATAAAATTATTATATACCTTATGAGGTATAGATTTATTAACAGCTAAAATTTCTCTGCCAATAATGAAAACAACTGTTCAAAAGATAACAAGTGTTTCAATTTATTTGTGATTATAAACAACAAATCATAAGAAGTAAATATGATAGTTAGTCCGACTAACTAAATTATAGATAAAATTTAGATATTAATTATTTTTTATGCAATGTATCTTTTAGTTTTATACCTGCTATTTCAAATGATTTTCTGACAGGATCATAATCAGCATCGGTTGCTCTAATATAACCCGTAAATTTGTATATTTTTTGCATTAATTCAGAACCTTCTTTAGTTTTGCCAAAATCTATAATTACTTGAGCTAATTTTTCGGCAAGTTTTGGATCCATATCTTGACTTACACAAATATTATCAGATGGTATAGGGTCAGTTACAGCCAAAACTCTTATATCTTTTATTTCTTCTGGTTTTAAATATCTTGTCCATGAACCCTTTGATCCTGTACTATCATCTGAATATGTTGCACCTGCATCAACTTTTTTATTCATAATAGCCAAAACAGTTGCATCGTGTGCTCCTGAGTATATTAGATGAGAAAAATCTCTATCAGGATTTATTTTATTCTCTAATAAAAGCTTTCTAGGAAATACATGTCCAGAAGTAGAAATAGGATCTCCAAAAGCAAAGCTCTTTCCTTTTAGATCCTGTAATGTCTTTATACCTGAATCAGATCGTGTAATGATTGCACCATAATAATATGGATTTCCATTTCTTTGTGATTTTAAAATAACCCTTGCATTGGCTTCTTGTTTTGCTAAAATATAAGAAGCTGGTGTTAAAAAAGCTGCATCTAATTTTTTTCCTCTTAATGCCTCGATAACACCAGTATAATCTGCTGCAACAGATAATTTTACTTCCATTCCTATACCTTTACCGATAGCATCCATTAATGGTGTGGCTTTTTCTATTAGCTTATCAGCACTCTCAAAAGGAATCATGCCAAATCTCAAAACTTTTTGCTTTTCATTATCTTTACTGCATGAGCTAATTAACACTGATAAAAGCGTTACAAAAGCAAATATCTTTAATTTTATTTTCATTTATATTTCTCCAAGTATCAAAACTACGTGCAATTATAGCTCAAAAATAGTTGATGACATTAATACCTTTATCCTAAAATTATTAATCAAATTCTTTTGATCATCTTAATAAAAAGTGTAGATTATATAAGTTATTTATTTTACTTTTAGGCTAAATAACTGCTACAATAAGCTTGTTGAAGTCTTTTGATATTAAATATAAATAAATATTTGATGATTATTTGCTTTGTAGCCTGATTATTTGAATATTATATATTTAGGGAACTTATTTTTTTAGTACGTAAAACTACTTTGGAGTTATAAAATTAAACTATGTCCATAGTTAACAGTTATAAATCAATAGATAGTTTTCTCAAGATCGAAAAAGCTTTTAAGCCAGAGCTTGAGAAAATTGAAAACTATCTTATAAATGTTATAAAAGATCAGCCTGTCTGGTTTCAAGAAGTAATTAATCACTTAGTTCAAGCTGGTGGTAAACGAGTAAGACCATTATTAGTCTGCTTAAGTTACTCATTGGTAACATCCGAAAAAATAAGCCCAAGTGTAATAACTATGGCTGGTTTAGCCGAATTTGTTCATAATGCAACACTTTTTCATGATGATGTAATTGATGATGGTCAAGAAAGAAGAGGTAAACCTACTGTAAATAAGGTATATGGTAATCATACAGCCGTACTAGGTGGGGATTTTATCTTAGGAAAAGTATTCTTTGAATTAAATAAGATAAATAATCATGATGCTCTTAGTGAAATGATTGATACTGTTGCCAAGCTAATAGATGGTGAAATACATCAAATGGATATGAATAAAAAAGAAAGAGTAAATTTTGAAGATTATGAGAAACTAATCTATCTAAAAACATCAAGTCTATTTGAATGGAGTATGGTTGCTGGTGGTTATGCTGCCAAACAAGATAAAGAAATAATTCAAAAGCTTAGAGAGATGGGTAATCATATTGGACGTATCTTTCAGATAGTTGATGATATTCTGGATTACACTGGTAGTAATATTCTTGGCAAAAAAAGATTACAAGATTTTTATCAGGGTAAAATTACTTTGCCTCTATTATTCTTATTTGCTAAAGATGAATCACTTTTTCATCAATGGAAAAAATATTTGAGTACAAATGACCAAAAAGGTCTTGAAGTCATTAGTAATACTTTTACAAAAAGAATTAAAAAAGATGATATTCAAAAAGAAATGCTAGAATATCTACAAAAAGATATTGATAGTATCAAGAGGATACTCAAAGAGTTGCCTAATTCAAAGTACAAAGTCTACATTGATGATCTAATTAATTTTCTTGTTTCAAGAATGTCTTAGTTGTTGTAAAATTCTATTCGATTATTTAATTATATTTATTTTTTGGGATGTAAGTTATGAGTGAAAAACATTTACCTTTAACAGTTTTATCTGATGAAGAAACCATGTTTCGTGATACAGTAAGAAGTTTTGCTGAAGAAAATATTAAACCTTTGACAAAAAAGATGGAAGAAGAAGCCAGTTTTGATAGAGGCTTACTAAAAAAGTTTTTTGACATTGGGATAATGGGCGTTGAAAGCCCTGAAGAATATGGAGGAGCTGCCAGTTCATTTTTTAATTCAATTTTACTTGTTGAAGAGTTTTCAAGAATTGATGCCTCAACAGGCGTTTTGGTTGATGTCCAAAATACTCTTGTCAATAATGCCTTTATTCGTTGGGGAACCGATGAACAAAAAAAGAAATACTTAACCAAGTTAGCCACTGAGAGCGTTGGTTCTTATGCGTTATCAGAATCAGGATCTGGTAGTGATGCCTTTGCTCTTGCTACCAAAGCAGATGATAAAGGTGACCATTATGTTTTGAATGGTCAAAAATTATGGATTACCAATGCTAACGAATCAGATATTTTTATTGTTTTTGCCAATGTTAATAAAGAGCTAGGTTATAAGGGTATAACTGCATTTATTGTTGAGAGAGGTTGTAAAGGATTTACTATTGGTAAAAAAGAGGATAAATTAGGTATACGTGCTAGTAGTACCTGTGAATTAGTTTTTGAAGATTGTATAGTTCCAAAAGAAAATGTCTTGGGTGAAGTCGGAAAAGGTTATAAAACAGCTATAGAAACTCTTAATGAAGGACGTATTGGTATTGGTGCCCAAATGATTGGTGTGGCTCAAGGTGCATTAGAATATGGTATCAAATATTCACAAGAAAGAATGCAATTTGGTAAGCCAATATCAAGTTTTCAAGCAATCCAATTTCAATTAGCTGATTTAGCTGTTGAAGTAGAAGCAGCAAGATTAATGGTATATAACGCAGCAAGATTAAAAGATGCTAATCTTGACTTTGTAAAACAAGCCGCAATGGCAAAATATTTTTCATCAAATGTAGCTGAAAAAGTAACATCACAAGTTGTCGAAATATATGGTGGGTATGGATTTACCAAAGATTATCCAGCCGAAAAATATTTTAGAGATGCCAAAATAGGTAAAATTTATGAAGGTACATCTTTTATGCAATTACAAACCATTGCCAAAATCATTCTAAAAGATTAATTATAATTCACGTATAACACGTAGGGGTCGGGTTTAGCTCCACCCTCTCTTTAATAAAATGAAAAAAATTATCAGCTCCCTATCTTTATTTATTTTTTTTGCTAATTTTGGCTGTGTTAGTACTGTCAAAAATTGGGAGATGTATAAATATGATAGCGGTCATAGTGGTTACAAAAAGGTTTTAGCTGTAAATTCACTTAATGCACAAAATTTAAAAGTTTCTATTTTTAAAACTAATGCTCCTATTGTCTGTTCACCTGTAATTTCAGAAAATATTATTTATTTTGGCTCAGTCGACAAAAATTTTTATGCAGTTGATGCTAGTTCTATTAAAGAAAAATGGAAAATAACTACAAATACTGCTGTTCTTTCATCTCCATTGATTAATAAGGATAATGTTTATTTTGCTTCTGGAAGTATTATTTATGCTGCGAATAAAAATAATGGCAATATTATTTGGACATACAAGACAATGGGAGAGAGTATTTATTCATCTCCTGTAATTTCAGAAAATATTATTTATTTTGGCTCATCGGATAACAAATTATATGCACTGAGTATTAATAACGGTGATCTTATCTGGAGATATTCAGGAAAAGGCACAGAAATAATCTCTACACCTGCATACAAAGATAATACAATTTATTTTGGATCTGAGGATAAATATTTGTATGCTGTAGATAGTAAAACAGGAAAAGAAAAATGGCGTTTTACAACTCAAGGAGCTGTTTCAACTCCTTCAATAAATGACAATATTGTTTATTTTGGCTCAGATAACGGTACTTTTTATGCTGTCGATACAAAAAATAGTAAAGAAAAATGGCGTTTTAAATCTGGAGGGCCAATAATCGGATCGCCAATGATATCTGATTATCTTGTTTATTTTGGATCATGGGATGGTAATATTTATGCCTTAGATTTAAACTCAGGTATGCTGATTTGGAAATACAAAACCTCAGGACCTATTACTGGTTCACCTATTTCTACAGGTAATAGTTTATATTTTGGAGCATGGGATAAAAATCTTTATTCACTCAATCCCAGAAATGGTCAAAAAATAAGCTCTTTTTTAACGGATGGTGTTGTTGCTTCACCTATTGCTGTAGATAGAAGTGTTATCTTTGGTTCATGGGATAACAACTTATATATCATTAATGAAAAGTGATAAATTAGGCTCTATCAAGATTCATTGTATTATTTTCAGAAATCGCAGATCTACATAAGCTTGCTGTCTTGCGACATGCTTCGGCACAATTTTTTGTATAATCATAGTTATATTTATTACATTCTGTTTCACAAATGTGACACATCTCAGCACAAATAAAACATAATTCCAAAAAATATTCTGTCTTATATGACATTAATTGAGAGCATAGAGTTGCTACTTGGGCACACTCTTGAGCTAATTTTAGACATGTACCCATACCATTTTGACAAAGGGCATTGGTTGCACAATTTTGACATGCGATCATACAATCTAGGCAGGAACTGACACACTCATCTATCATTTTATTTACATTACTCATAATTTTTTCCTTTAGCTAAGTTGTCACAAAGAAACTGTATTTTCTTTAGTTAATATAATTTAATTAACTTATATTAAGCTTATCTGATTATTTAACTTTAGCCAAGTTTTTTATGACAAGATCTCATTTTAATAATATTTTCTTAATATCCTAATATTTATTACATAAACTATCTAAATATTAAAAGCCAAAAAAACACTAAAATAAGGTATAATAATGATATAGACTTAAATTTTTAGTTTAAATTGTTGTTTAATTTTTAATAGACCTGTAAGATACTAGTTTTTTATAAAATATTTTAAATTTTATTTTAGAATTATCAATTAAATTAAGAGCTAAAACTTTTCAACTATACGAGAGTGGCTACTTTAAAGATTAATTTTTTGAAGAAAACAGCTATATATTTCAGAGATTTATTTTTAAATCAAAAGGAAGAAAATTTGAAAGAAAAAGCTAAATCGCTTGCAACCAGAATCAATGAAGTAAAACAGGTTGTAGAATCCGCAAGTAATTACTCACCAAAAAGATTAGCAATAATTTTTTGCAATACAGAATACAGACTTAAAGAAATAGTTGGCATAGATCAAAAATATATTAGTGAACTAAATGATATTACTTTAGATTGCATGGATATACTTGATAAAGCTGGACTAAAAAATTCTATTGTAAGTGCAAAAGATTCCTTTGATTCATTTAATGATAGACTAAGCGTACTTTTGAATAATATCATCCTTGATGATGCTAATAAAGTAGTTGCCTAAAAAATAGGCAATTATGTTACTTCTTATTTTTTAATGATTGATTCCAAAGAGTAGTTTCTTTTCCATCAGAGTAGATTGTAGTTACTTTGTTGGAATTACTATTAATATGTAAAACTATTCCCGGATTTGAGTCTACACCTTGGCTCATACCAACATCAATCATAAAGATAAGACCAAACTTTTGAAAAGGACTTCCCTTACTTCTATTTGTTCCATCAGAAAATTGTACACTTCCTGGTTGATGACCCATAACAATATGCTCAACACCAAGATTAGCTGTGTATGACTTTAATGTTGCCTCTGGAGTTCCAGCTCTTTCCCACCATGGTGATGGTGAAAGTCTAGCTTCAAGAAGTGAATCTGGATCAATTAAAATTGATGAAGAAAAACCGTCTTTGGTGACACCATTTTGTAAGTCTAAGTTTAGTTGATTAAGAGTTTTACCTGATGTATTTGCTGCGTGAGCAAAGAACCATTTACCAACACGAGCAGCAAAAGGTAAAGAACGTAAAAATTGCCCAGTTGTATTT
>JACMQJ010000679.1 GCA_014377055.1 Candidatus Sericytochromatia bacterium | reverse complement strand
TGATTTAAAATGGGTTTTATTACATATAGAAATTCAAAGTTATAAAGATAAAAATTTTGCTAAGAGAATGTTTCAATATTATTCTAGGATTTTTGATAGATATGATAAAGAAATAGAAGCAATAGCATTATTTACATATAAAAGTAATTTATATAAATTTGATAAATATGAGAATAAGTTTTTAAAGACAGAATTAATATATAAATTTAATACCTATGATGTAGCATTGCAAAACATTAACGAATTAGAAAAATCAAAAAATCCATTTTCTTTTGTAGTTCAAACACTAATAAAATCCTATAAAAATAAGGATACAGATGAAAGTAATTTTAGTTTTAAGAAAGAATTGGCTCTCTCATTATTTAAATCTGGTTTTTCTGAATATGAAATACAAAAGCTATTCAAGTTTTTAAATTTTATCCTTGAAATTAAAAGCGAAAAAATTAAGAGTGAATTTTATAAAGAGGTACTTGAGATGTCTGCAGTAGAACAGTTCAAATTAGAGCTTACAGAGTTTGAAAAAACAGGAATTGAGATTCAATCTGAAAAAAAAGCAAAAGATATGGCAAAAGATATGGCAAAAGATATGGCAAAAGATATGGCAAAAGATATGGCAAAAGATATAGCAAAAAAAATGACAAAAAAAATGACAAAAGACATAGCAAAAGACATGTTAAAGAATAATGAGCCAATAGATAAAATTATAAAATATACAAGATTATCAAAAGAAGAAATAGAGAAGATAAATCAATAAAAAGATCAGGTTGTTTTTAATTACATATTATCATATTGGTTCATAGAAATAACTTAAAAATAATCCTTCTCGATCTATTTCGATAATAGATCGAGTTAAATATGATTTATTGAAATATAATTATCTATATTCCAAATAAAAAAACTAGTAATGTGCTTAACAAATTTGTATCAATAACTTCTATGCGTCTTTACCGTAAGTTTTCTTTAGTTCAAAATTTTCCGTATCTATTTCTTCTTTAGATTTTTTACTACGTGAAAAAGCTGAGTAAGTATCAGTCTTTTTTTTCTTCAAAGATTCTTCTCTTATTTGCTTAACTGTTTTCATTATTTGATCCCGTTAAATTTTAATAGCCTTCACTATGAGTTAATTTTAATTTCTCCCATACCTTAAATATACCCACTTTTTTATTTTTAATACACATAATAGGTAAAAACTAAATATTTGTGACCTATAGAACAGTAAAAAATGTTAATATTATAATTAGTAAAAAATATTTTTTCCGTAGGGAGTAAGCTTCACGTCTACCTTCGTACATAAAATTATATTGGTAATAGTTAATTATTGCTTATCTCTTTTCTTAGTACCTTAAATTAAAAATAAGGTTAATTAATAGAGTTAAAAAATTAGGTGATTTTATTCTAATGTTTAAGTTTTTTAATAAGTTATTTTTAGTAACATCTGTTTCGTTGCTGTTACTCAGTAATAGTACTTTTGCTGATACGTCTTATTCAGATAAAAATATTAGGGTTGGGGTTTTACAAAACATCAATAGCCTACCTGTCAGTACATCTGCTAATGGTACTTTTTATTTTTTTAAAGATGGAGATATGTCCAAAGTTGTTGATATAGAATCAAAACAATTCTGTTTAGTTACCAACAAAAAAGGATCAATAGAATTATCAACCAAAGGTAAAAATTATTCTTTTTCAGGCGGTAAATTATATTTAAAAAGCAATGATTCTACTTCACAATTTAATCCACTAGTCTATGGTGGTAATCATTGGTATAGAGGGTATTTAGAACTATTTGCTTCTGGTAAAGGTAATAAAGGAATAACTGTAGTTAATACATTACCTCTTGAAGAATATTTGTATGGAGTTGTACCAGTTGAAATGCCATCATCCTGGCCTATTGAAGCATTAAAAACACAAGCAATAGCAGCTAGAACGTATGTTTTAAGTCACCTTGGACAATTTGCTTCAGAAGGTTTTGATGTAATGCCAACTACTGCAAGTCAGATGTATGGAGGCGTTGAAGAAGAAACACCAGCAACAAATCAAGCTGTTAATGAAACTAAATCAAGAGTTATAACCTATAGATCCAAACTTATATCTGCTTATTATTCATCTTCAGCTGGCGGAGTTACTGAAAGCGGTCTTGATGCTTGGGGTTCAGATATACCATATATCAAATCAGTTAAGGATTATGATCAAGACTCTCCAAAATTTGCTTGGTACAAAAATATTACTAATGAAGATATTCAAAAAACACTAAAAAAAGAATATAGTAAAGATATAGGTAAAATTCTAAAATTTGAGATATTTGAAACTACCAGTTCAGGTAGAGTAAAAACCTTGAAAATACAAGGTACTTCAGGTATTGCACTTGTTGATGGAAAAAAATGGAGATTATCAGTTAAGTTAAATAGTACCTTATTTAGAGTAGAGCCTGTAGACTCAGGGACTACTGTTGATGAATCAATACCAATACCTACATTATTTATGTTTGCGGGTCGTGGTTTTGGGCACGGTGCAGGTATGTCGCAATGGGGTTCTAGGTATCTTGCAAAATTAGGTAAACATTCAGATGACATACTCAAATATTATTATCAAGGCACAGAGATAAATAATATGAATGATGTTATATCCTCAAAATAATTTAATTCGTAATGTTGACATATATTATTAAATTGCTAATATTTATAATTACGTCAGTATATACAGCAAAATAAAAGGTCTATCTCTAATGAAAGCTTTAAAATATATTGTTAATAGTTGTTTTTTATTATCTGTGTCAGTCACTATGGCTTGCTCAACTCCAGCAGAAGTTGCTAATGTTCTAAGTGTTGACAGTGAATCTGTTCAATTAGGAACAAATCAAAATGGTGTATTCACCAAAAGCTCAACCAATAAATTTAGTAATAAAGATAAAATATTTTTACATTTTAATTCTAGTGGCTTAACTGTTATTAGTCGAAAAATTAAAGTGAATATTGATTTATTTTTAAAAAAAGGTCAAGATATTCTTGGCTCACAGACAGATATTTTGGGTAAAGATGGCTTAAGCCAAGATGTCACAGCCGCATCTCTGAACCCTATAGTAACCAATGGAACTTCAAGTATAGAGCTTGCAATACAACCTCCATCAGATACAAAAGGTGAATTATCAGCAAATGTAACCTTAAAAGATTTGAATACCTCAGGTAAAATAGTTAGCTTTGTAACAAAATTTACATTAGAATAAATTAGAAATAATTTCAATAGTGTGATTTTGCTCATTGAAAAAAAAAGCATGAATATGGTAGTATTATGAAATAAAACAAGGTATTTTTTGGAATCTAGCTTGATATAATTAATTATTTGCTTTATATATCTAGCATTAAATTAAATACATAGTTTTTACTAGCATATTAAAGTTTATAAAGGGGGTATTTTACAAAATGGTTAACACATCAAAAAAAATTGATTTTGTTCATTTTACTAAGTCTTATCTCAGTTATAGCTTCTTGTTCCTCAAACAATGTACCAACAACATCTATAAAAGCTAGCTCAGATTTTAGTAACTCAAATTTGGGTAATGTAAAATTGCAACAACTTATAAAATCTACAGCAACAAAAGGCGAAAGTGTCACCGTTCTTGATTCAGGTAATGGTCAAAAAACAAATGCCTCATTTGCTTTTAAAATAAATTTTGGTGAAG
>JACMQJ010000678.1 GCA_014377055.1 Candidatus Sericytochromatia bacterium | reverse complement strand
TATTATTCAACGGTTAAAGAAATAAATTTATTTAGACAAAAAATCAAAACAAGTAAATCTCTAAGATTTAGTGTCAATATACTTATTAATAATAACTATTGGTCTTATGAATCATTGAATATTTTGGAAAAAGAAATAAGTAATATATACGATAAATTTGATGTAAATAATTTTATTACATTTTGTGAGATTGAAGAAATAGTAAGTGTAATTAAAGATAAAAAATTAAAATTTGAATCCATAATAAAAAAATCTAAAGACAATATTGTATTATCTCAAATTAGATTTAATATAGCTCAAAAAATTGTTTATAAATTAAAAAATTATTTGTTTTTCGTAATAGATTCTGGATATGTTAATAATGATCAAAGAAGTGATTATTTTGTTGAATTAAAGAATATGATAGGAGATAATATAAGTATCGTTATTAAAAAAAACGAAAAAAATAACATAAGTGAAATAGTTATAAATTCAAATAATAATGAGTATCAAAACAAAAATTTCAAGGACTTTTTATGCAAATAGAAAGAATTGATTTGATAAAAGAATCTATCTTAGAAAATGACTTTTTATCTGTATTAGATACTAGAGAAGATTATTTTTGTCAGAACAATCTTCTCTTATCTAATTTAGTATTTGTATTATGGAATACTTTAAAAAGTTTAAACTTTAAAAGAATCATCGTTTTTGGAAATAATGAAAAAATATTTTTTCTTGATAATGAGTCAAAAAAATTATGCTTTACAGGACAAAATAAAAACTTGGTAAATGGTCCACTTGGAGAAATAAATATACTTAATTTTAAAGATAATTATTTTGAAAATCAAAGGTTACTATCAGACAAAACACAATATGAAATTATGACCAAATCATTAGATAAACTGGCTGTTGAAAATATACCAACTTGCTTTATTTTTATTGATATTGAATATCTTTCATCTAATAAAAATTATACTTATATTATTAAATCTATTAATAGATGCTTAAATATTAGAAATAACTCAAATAAATTTATTTTTACTTGTAGTAACTCATCATTGGATCTTTTAATTAATAAATTAAAGTTAAATCAGTACTTTAAAAATATAGAAATAACTAGTCCTTGTAAGATCGAAATAATGAATTTAATTAATAATTTTAGAATAGTAAATAAATTTAAAATAGACTGGCGTCACATTGATAATTTTATTGAAAATATTTATCAAGAAAAACTTTTTTTAAAGGATATTTATAATGGTTTAAAAAAAATTGATGATTTATCTAAATTTACATTACAAAATAATATAGACAAAAGTAATGACAATAATCCACTTAAGTGGATTGAATTATAATTGTTAATCTCATCTAAAGGTATTTATTTTTTTACTAATAATTGCTCAAATGAATTAATTATATGATGATGCACTTGTTCTAATGAATTACTGGCATCTATTATTTTTATTCTATTAGGAGATTTTTCAGCTAATTTTAAAAATCCGTTTCTAACTTTTTGGTGAAATTCAATTTTTTCAGCTTCAATACGGTCAAATACTTCTTGTTCTCTTTCGTATCTTACTCTTCTTAATCCTTCTTCAGGATTTAAATCCAAAACAATAGTTAAATTAGGAATAATATTTTTTGTAGCTATAGAATTAAGTAATTGTAGTTTTTCTAAATCAAATCCTCTGGCATAACCTTGATAAGCTAAGTGTGAGTCAATATATCTATCACATAATACTAAAACATTAGATCTAAGAGCTGGTTCGATAATTGTTTCGATATGATGAGATCTATCAGCAAGATATAAGAACATTTCAGCCAGATCAGATGGTTTATCTTGTTGTTCAGGATCTAAAATTAATTCTCTGATATTTTTTCCAAGTATACTTCCACCAGGTTGTCTTGTAACTAGAGTATTATACCCTTTTGTAATTAAATGATTTTCCAATAACTTTATTTGTGTTGATTTTCCTGAGCCTTCTACGCCCTCAAAAGTAATAAACATCTATCTTCCCTTAGGGTATATTCTTAATCTTTTTTCTGTATCCAATCCGACGACTTCCGAAGTGAAATTATTTTGGCTCGCTATTTTTTGTTGCATTTTAACGACATCTAATTCTCTTGGTAAAAGCTCTATTGGTATAGTTAGATGTACTAAGCTTTCGACTGCTTCATTAGCTTCTTGTAATGCTTCTTCTAACTCTTCATCATATTTTTCAAATACACCGTCAGATTCATCTATTTGTAATGCTTCTCTTAACGTTTTTTGTATTTGATACATATTATTTGTTTTTACAATAAAAACAGGTATATCTTTACTTTCAGCCCATTTTAAAACTTTACCATTTGATTTGGCATAAGATTTTAGGACAAAAAGCATATCAGCTTCATCAAAAGTTTTGGTTACTCTTGCTTTTAATCTTAGACCTTTAATAATACGTTCTAACTGACTACGACTAACAGCATAAGGATATATTTTTATATCTTTACTATTTTCGTCACTGGTGTTATTAACAGTTTTATCTATTTTTTGAGAAGCTTGGTCGTAAGATTTTATATTACCTTCTTCGTCTAATGTTCTTATTTCAAATTTAGGTAATGAGCCTCTCAAATATTGGTCAACAACTTCTGCAACATCTGTATGAATAGCTAATCTATTACGATCTTGTATTTCTATTACAATATCAAATGTAGGTGGAGCTTTTCTCTCCAAGACAGTTTTTTGAGTACCTCTTCTACGAGCTTCTTCATCTCCTAAAGTTACACTTTGAATACCTCCGACTAAATCATTTAATGTAGGATTCATAATTATATTTTCTATACTGCTACCATGTGCAGTACCAATAAGTTGCACTCCTCTCTCTGCTATTGTTCTAGCAGCTAATGACTCCGCCTCTGTGCTTATTTCATCAATAATAATTACTTCTGGCATGTGATTTTCTACAGCTTCAATCATAACTGAATGTTGATTTTCTGGTAAATCAACTTGCATACGTCTTGCTCTTCCAATTGCAGGATGTGGTATATCTCCGTCTCCAGCTATTTCATTTGAAGTATCAATCACAATGACTCTTTTACCCATTTCTGAGCTTATTATTCTTGCTATTTCTCTAAGCTTGGTAGTTTTACCAATACCAGGAATACCCATCATTAAAATGCTACGACCTGATTCAACTAAATCTCTAATAATATCCACAGTTCCTAGTATTGCTCTTCCAACTCTGCATGTAAGACCAATAACAACACCTTTACGGTTGCGTATTCCTGATATTCTATGTAATGTACGTTCTATACCAGCTCTACTATCTTTACCAAAATCGCCTACTCTAGTAACTACATAATTTATATCTTCCATGGTTACAAGAGGTAAATCAAGATATTGTATTTGATTAATAAACCTTACTTCTGGTTCTCTTCCTAAATCAAGAACTATTTCTATTAGCTCATGGTGGTTATCCATTTTTCTAACTAGTCCAGCAACATTAACAGGCATAATAGAAATTAGTTTTTCTAATTCCTCACTCATTTCTTTTTCAAAGTTTGTCATTATTTTTTTTATTCAGAAAAATTATTTTTCTTATTTATTTATTTTAAAAATTCTATTTATAAATTAAATCATATCTTATTATCTATGTGAGTAAAAATTTCATGTAAGTTTATTTTTTAAATACTTTATATTTTTTGTAATGATAAAAACTGTTATATCTGAAATTGTAGAATAATTATTTTTAAGTATATAATTGATATAAATAATTTAAGTTGTCTTATTAGTAGGGATAATATGTCAGGTCAAAAAAATTATCTTAAAATTTTAATGGAGATAGCAGATCAAGCTTCAAAAACATATTCTAAATACCAAGAATATCAAAACTCTCCTAATGATTTCAAAGAAAAAGATCCTAATCTTCATAATATTTTTAAAATGGTAGAAATGATGACTGGAACTGTTAAAGAGAGGATTAAAAGTAATGATAGTGAAACAAATAATCAAAGTTATTCTAATAAAAGTTCGTCAGGAAATATAAGGGAATTACATTATAAGAATCTTGAATGTAGTTTTTTAGATACTAATGATGTTATTAAAAATAATTATAAAAAAATGGCTAAAAAATTTCATCCAGATTCAATTTCTAGTAAAGATTTACCAGATGAATTTATACAATTTGCAAGTACAAAATTTAAAGAGATTCGTATATCTTATGAATATATAAGAAGAGAAAGGAATTTTTGATTTTTATCTGTTTTATTTACATTTTAATTAAGTAGACAGTGTAAACATAGTGAATCATTCATGAAAAAAGCTCTTTGATAGATTAATCTATCAAAGAGCTTTTTTATTTAAGTTTTAGAGCTTATCAACTATACGATCAACAATTCCATATTCAAGTGATTCTTTGGCATCCATCCAATAATCTCTCTCAAAATCTGTCATTACTTTTTCGATAGAATGACCACAATTTTCAGCAAGTATCTTAGCACCAAGTCTTTTTGTCTTAGTAATTTCTTTAGCTTGAATAGCAAGTTCAGTTGCCTGACCTTGAATTAATCCACCGATACTAGGTTGATGTATCATTACTCTACCATTAGGAAAAATGGATCTTTTCCCTTTTTCTCCTGCTGAAAGAAGTATTGAACCCATCGAAGCAGCAAGTCCCATACAAACAGTAGCGACAGGTGAGCTTATCATTTTCATTGTGTCATAAATTACCATACCAGAAGTTACTACACCACCTGGACTGCTAATATAAAAAGTTATTTCTTT
>JACMQJ010000677.1 GCA_014377055.1 Candidatus Sericytochromatia bacterium | reverse complement strand
TTCTCTTATATAAATAGCTTGATTTAGTTCTAAAAACTCTCTATTAATATCTTGAACAATTATTTTTTCTTTTATTTTATGGACAAATATTTTGGCACTACCATCAAGAATAGGTATTTCTTCACCTTGCACAAAAATATTAATATTATTAATTCCAAGACCATACAAAGCTGATAATAAGTGTTCAATAGTAAAAATAGAAACTTTATTATTGGTTATTTTTGTACATAAGAAGCTTTTTTCAATATTATTTATATCCAAATCAATAATATGATTTTCTTTTATAAACTTTATTCCTGATTTAGTATTAGCAGGTGCTAAAGTTATTTTTGATTCAATACCAGAATGTACACCTACACCACTAAAACTTATTTTTTCACTAATAGTGAATTGTTTTTGATAATTTAGATTCATTTTAAAGCATAAAAAAAGAGGTAATCAAAATTACCTCTTTTTTATTAAAAATATCTTATTTAATTACTGTAAACATAGCATTTGCTGTATTACCATAAGTAATAACAGGTGTGTTATCAGGAGCATTAGAAGCATCAAATATTGCATTTACAATATATTGATAAGTTCCAGCACCTAAATCTTTTCCACTAAAATTACCTTGATTACCTCTTTTTACACTCCAAGTAAAACTTGTACCTGTAACATCATCTGATTTGTAGATAGCATTATCATTTGAATCTTTGATGAATACATTGTACTTTACGTTATTACCCTTAACTGCTGACCAGCTAAATTTGATAGAATCGTTAGCTGAAAATGAAGTTTTGTTAGGTGATAAACCTGAAATCCAACCTACACTAAAGTCAGGCACTTGATAAGTTTTGGTAGTATCTCCATCATAATCAAAAGCTTTGGTTGTAATTGCACCAAAATACTCACCTGATTTACCTGCTGGATCATAAGCGATAGGAGTTTTGTCTTTTCTTTCTTGTTCTGATTGGATTACAAATGCAACTCTATAGTTACCAGATCCAACACCACTAAAAGCATAACGACCATCACTTGTACTTCTTTGGATAGCGAAATCCATATCAGCTCCACTTACTTTTTTGATTAGTACAACAGTTGCATTATTAGCTGGTGAACCATCTTCTTTTGTTACCTTACCAGATAATGAAGCTTTATCAGTTCCTGTTCCTGGGTTTGTACCTGTTGATGGAACATTACCACCTGTACATGCTGAAAGACTAATGGCAAATGATGCTACAATAAGAGGGAATTTGTTTTTTAGTATATTCATGTTATTCATACCTTTTAAATTTTTAAAATTAATAATTACTTTATACATTATCTTAGAAATACATCTGAGATTGGTATGATGTAGTTTACACCAAAACCAGATTATTGTAAAGATATATTGCTGATATTTATCTCTATTTTTGTAAATTATCTACCGTAATCAGCTGTCATATTAGCTAAAGTATCATGAATTTGTTGAGTAAGCATATCGTCAGTATATCTCCATTCCCAATTACCATCTGGCTTTGACGGCATATTCATTCTTGAAGCTGTATCTAATCCCATCACATCTTGAATGGCATAAATAGAAATATTTGCAATTGATGACATAGCTAACCTAATAAAGTCCCAATGAATATGTTCACCATTTGCACCTGCATAACGTAAAAGATAATTTTTTTCAGCTTCTGGAGCAGTATTAAACCAGCCCCAACATGTATCGTTATCATGGGTACCAGGGTATACAATACAATTTTTTGTATAATTATGTGGTAAAAATGGATCTTTGGATGTATTAGTAAAAGCAAACTGTATTATTTTCATACCAGGAAAGTTAAATTGATCTCTCAAAGCTTCAACTTCTGGTGTTATTAGCCCTAAATCTTCGGCAATCATGGGTAATTTACCTAAAGTTGATTCTATTGCTTGAAATAATTGTACTCCTAGAGCTTTTTTCCATTTTCCATTAATAGCAGTCTTAGCTCCATAAGGTATAGCCCAATAAGCTTCAAAGCCTCTAAAATGATCAACTCTAACTATATCTACCAATTGCAAAATCATTTTAAAACGATTGATCCACCAGTCAAAATTTGTTTGGACAAGCATATCCCAATCATAAAGAGGATTACCCCATAATTGACCTGTTTCACTAAAATAATCTGGTGGAACTCCTGCAACTTCTATTGGTAAACCGTTGTTATCAAGTTGAAATATTTCTGGATTAGACCAAACATCTGCACTATCATAAGCAACAAATATTGGTATATCACCAACTATAGAAATACCATTCTGATTGGCATAACTTTTTAATTCTTGCCATTGTTTAAAAAACTGGTATTGCAAAAATTTATGATAAAATACTTGATC
>JACMQJ010000018.1 GCA_014377055.1 Candidatus Sericytochromatia bacterium | reverse complement strand
TACTGTATTTTATTAGGATTAGTAAAAAGCTCTTTTACTAAAGACTCACCTTTTTTTCTCATCTCTATTGAAATAACATCTTTTAAAGGCGGTTTAGTTTTGGCGCTTGCTGGTACAGAATATTTTTCTTCTTCATCATCATTAATATTTTCTGCTAATTTTTCTTCCTTGATCTCAACTTTTTTAAAAGGATTAACTACTTTTTTTACTATATTCTCTCTAATAGGAATAAATTCATAGATATAAATATAGTGAACACCTTCTTTTTTGATACTTGATATAGACAGATAATCAAGCTTAATTCCTTTTTCAAAAATAGGACTACCGTTTGCATCACGTATAGTATTTGCCAAAATCATATCTTTTTTGGCTTCATTGACACTTATTGACTTGATTACTTTTTTCATTAAAAATACAATACAAATTTTACTATTTTAATACTAAGTTGTATGATGTCAAAAATTAGACTTATACTCAGTAAATTATATATTCACAAATGAAATATTGATGACCTATGTATATATTTTTAATAAATAGATTAAAAAAAACAATTAATTTTTAGTACGTAATATTTATATATTTTAAACATCTTTTATTTATTAGAAAATTCGACTGCTGCCATGCCTTCTGAAAAAAACCATGCACTATGAAATTGAGGATTAATAACAACTTCACCAGTTTTATTAATAAAACCCCATTTATTATCTATTTTTACTGCTGCTAATCCATTTGAAAAATTATTTGCTTGATCATATTCAGTGTTAAAAAGTTGGTTTCCAGATGTATCAATAAAAATCCATTTGCCCTGTCTTTTTACAGTTGCAATATTTTCCGAAAAACTATTTGCTTCTAAATACTGTGGTTTAATAATAAAACTTCCTTTTTTATTAATAAAGCCCCATTTACCATTAACAGAAACCCTAGCCAACAATTCGGCATAAAAGTCATAAGCATCAAAGAATTGAGGTTTAATGACAAATTTACCTCTTCTATCAATATAACCCCATTTACTATTGATGTTGACGCTCGCTATTCCATTATAAAACATACCAACTAAATTGTACTGAGGTTTGATAATAACTTTTTCTGTTTTATCAATAAAGCCCCATTTACCATTAATCTTTACTCCTGCTAATCCTTCTGTAAAATTTGAGGTTTCAGAAAACTTAGGAGTAATAATATTTTTTCCTGTTTTATCAATGTATCCAGATTTATCATTAATAAAAATACGAGCCAAACCGTCAGAGAAGTCATAAGCATCAGTAAATTTAGATTCAAATGCTAATTTACCTGTTCTATCAATATATCCCCATTTATTATCACTAAACTCAACATCAACTAATCCATCCACAAATTTCCCAACATTTAAGTAAATTGGTTCAATGATGACTTTACCCGTTTTATCAATAAAGCCCCAACTAAACGTTTCAGTTATTGATTGTGGAGTCTCAGTACTAATAATCTTACCTTTTGTATCAATATCAACAGATTTATTATCTAATGATACATTTGCTCTGCCACCTGAAAAATTATAGGCATATAAATAAATAGGCTCAATAACAACTTTACCTGTTGTATCAATATATCCCCACTTGTCATTAATTTTGACAGGAGCAAAACCTTCTGTAAAATCATAAGCATCTTCAAATTGAGGCTTAACGATAACTTTACCAGTTTTATCAATATAACCAACTTTTGTCTTATCTGATGAGAGATAAGTGCTTACTCTAGCTAAACCATTGATAAAATTATATGCCATATCAAATTTTGGTGTTATTACTGATTTACCCGTTTTATCAATGTATCCCCATTTGTTATTTTCATTTTGAACACAAGCCAAGCCTTCAAAAAAAGGACTAATCATATTATAAATAGGCTTTACAACAAACTTGCCTCTTATATTAATGAGACCATATTTATAATCTTCTGTTTCAACAACGGCTAATCCATGATCAAAGATATCAATATAAATAAATTGAGGAGCAATAACATACTGACCTTTTTTATTAATTACGCCCCATCTGTTATGTATTTCAACTTGTGCTAGTCCCTTAGCAAAATCTCCAACTGCTAAAAATTGAGGTTTGATAATTAAACTTCCTTTTTTATCAATAAATCCCCATTTATCGTTCTCAGCTGACTGTATAGCTGCTAGTCCTTCAGAAAAAGGATTACCTGACAAAAATTTAGGCTTAATAACCATTTTACCTACTTTATTTTGATAACCAATTTTACCATAAAGATGTTTTAGATAAAGTTCTTGATCATCGTTATAACTATATGCTGGTGAATTAAATGTAATTAATCCCAAGCAGACAGAAGAAAGTATAGTTTTTTTATTCATTTTTATCCTTAAAAAATATTCTATCTAACAAATAATAAAAACCTCTGTATTAAATAAATATTACAGAGGTTTAAAAGTTATTTAGACTTTTTTTCTAACTTTTCAGCTTTTTTTTCTTTGTCTGTTTTAGCTGGTTTTTTCTTTTCACTTTTTTTTGAATCTTGACCTTTAGCCATATATCCTCCTTAAATATTTAATTTTATTACAGTTTATTTTAGTCTTAATATTGCTAAAAATCAACCATGTTTTTACCAACTTAATAGATTATTTTGCAAAAATCCAGTTATTTCTTCTCTGGTAAATTTTTTAAATCTAGTTGCCTCTTTTATATCCAGACCTTCTAAGCTTGGCTTTTGATCAAAAAAATACATAACGTAATCTGTTCCTCTTTTTTGAATAGTTGCAACTGTATCCTTGAGATACAAAGACTTTTGCCCCATATTCCTTGCAAAATAATTGTCAAGAACTGACATTATTTCATCTGTTTCTTGTGCCTCGTTGCCCATATAATCTGTCCTATTTAATACTAAACTTATAAATATCATTATTGATAGAGTTTAATATTGACATATATTTTGAAAAGTATAAAGTGTGATTTTAAAATATTAAAGTTTTAATTAGTTTTTATTTAAAAAAAGTAAACTATAAATCTATATTATTATTGTGTTAAATGATGTAATTGTCAGTTTCAAAAGAATATAATAGACATATAAATTAAATTTTAAATTTGAGGTAATAATGATGGAAGTTAATTCAAACAGTGTAGTTAAAGTAGATGATTCAACATCAAATACAAAAGCTTTTCAAGAATCAAAAGATTCACAAGCTGCTACTAAAAAAAGACAAGATTTGGAAAACCAAAAAAATCCTAAGTCTGACGATAATTTACTAAATCCAGTAGATAAATTTACTGCTGTTCAAACCAAGGGTGTTGGAGTTCAAATTGCTCAATCAATAATCTCTTCACTTTAATATTTTAATTGTAGTTTCTAAAAAGAGGACGTTTAGTTAAACGTCCCTACTGGATTTCATGGCTGCTTTTTTGTTAATAGCTTAAATTAGAACCAAGCCACTTTTCAACTTCTTCAACACTCATATTTTTCCTAACTGCATAATCAATAACTTGATCTTTGGCTATTTTTCCTAAACCAAAATATTTTGCATGTGGATTGGCAAAATACATACCACTAACAGAAGCAGCAGGGAACATGGCAAAATTTTCTGTAAGATAAATACCAATGCTTTCTTTAACTTTTAAGAGTTCAAAAATACTTCCTTTTTCTGTATGATCTGGGCAAGCAGGATAACCAGGTGCGGGTCTTATACCTTGATATTTTTCAGAAATTAAATCATTATTATCCAGTGTTTCTTGTGAAGCGTAGCCCCAAACTTCTTTTCTAACTAATCGGTGCATATATTCAGCCAAAGCCTCAGCAAAACGATCTGATATAGCCTTGATCATAATATTATTATAATCATCATTATCTTGCAAAAATTTGTCGGCTAACTCATCAGTACCAATACCTGCTGTTACAGCAAAAAAACCTATATAATCCTTAACTCCTGTTTCTTTTGGTGCAATAAAATCAGATAAAGCAAAGCTATCAGCACCAGATCTTTTTTCATATTGTTGCCTTAGAGTATGTATGACGGTTGATACCTCGTTACGTGATTCATCCGTATAAACTTCAATATCATCTATATTTGCATTAGCAGCAAAAATACCAATAATAGCATTAGCTCTTAGTAATTTATTTTCAATTACTGAATTTAATAGCTCTCTAGCATCATGATATAATCTTTGAGCTTCTTCGCCAACAACCGTATCATTGAGAATAGCTGGATATTTGCCATGTAATTCCCAAGTTTGAAAAAATGGTGTCCAATCAATATAATCAATTATTTTTTTTAAGTCAAAATCTTTGTATATACTAATACCTAAATTATTTGGTTTTACTATATTAAGATTTTGCCAATTAGTTTTTGGACATTTTTCTCTGGCTTGTTGTATGGTCAGAAACTTTTTGTCATTGATTTTATTAAAATGTTTTTGCCTAATCTCTTCATACTCAATATTTATATCATTAACTGTAGTTATTTTTAGAGTTTCATTTAATAAATTACTAACAACTGGTACACTCCTCGAAGCATCAAGTACATGGATTGTCGCTCCTGTGTAATGAGGTGCAACTTTAACAGCAGTATGAACTTTTGAAGTAGTAGCACCACCAATTAAAAGTGGTATTTTAAAATTTAATCTTTCCATTTCTTTGGCAACATGTACCATCTCATCAAGTGATGGAGTAATTAGTCCACTAAGACCTATGATGTCAACATTTTCTTCTTTAGCTCTGGCTAATATTTTGTCACAGGCATTCATCACGCCCATGTCTATTACTTCATAATTATTACAGGCAAGAACAACTCCAACAATATTTTTTCCTATGTCATGGACATCACCTTTAACAGTTGCCATAAGTATTTTACCTTTTTGTTTTGTATCTTTTCTTTGTAATTTTTCTTCTTCAATATATGGTATTAGATGAGCAACAGCTTTTTTCATTACTCTGGCACTTTTAACAACTTGCGGTAAAAACATTTTTCCAGAACTAAATAAATCTCCAACGATATTCATGCCATCCATCAAAGGACCTTCAATAACTTCAATAGGATGATCGTATTGCAATCTAGCTTCTTCAGTATCCTGTGTAATATAATCAGTGATACCTTTGACTAGAGAGTATGTTAGACGCTCTTTAACATTATTGCTACGCCAAATTTGTTCTTCTTTTTCATCTTTCTTATTTTTTCCTTTAATCGTTTCAGCATATTGAACCAAATTTTCAGTAGATTCAGGATTACGATTAAGTAAAACATCTTCAACTAAGACAAGCAATTTTTTGTCTATGTCTTCATAAATAGCAAGTTGTCCAGCATTAACAATTCCCATATCAAGACCTGCTTTGATAGCATGGTATAAAAAGGCTGAGTGCATTGCTTCACGTACTAAGTCGTTACCTCGAAAAGAAAACGAGATATTACTAACTCCACCACTTACTTTTGATAATGGCAAATTTTCTTTAATCCATTTTGTTGCTTTAATAAAAGAATTGGCATAATCATTATGTTCTTCAAGACCCGTTGCTACTGTTAAAATATTAGGGTCAAAAATTATATCCTCTGGCTTAAAACCAACTTCTTTGGTTAATATATTATAGGCACGTTGACATATCTCAATTCTTCTCTCATAACTATCAGCTTGACCTTGTTCATCAAAAGCCATAACTACAACCGCTGCACCATACTTAATAATTTTATTAGCATATTCTTTAAATTTTTCTTCACCTTCTTTAAGACTGATAGAATTAACTATACCTTTGCCTTGCAGGCATTTTAGACCTGTTTCTATAACTGACCATTTTGAAGAGTCAACCATAACAGGTAGCTTACATATATCTGGTTCAGAAGAAATAAGATTTAAAAACTTGGTCATGACAGCTTCAGAATCAAGCATACCCTCATCCATGTTGACATCAATGATCTGAGCCCCGCCTTCAACCTGATCCCTAGCAATAGATAAGGCTTCTTCATATTTTTCGGCTAAAATAAGTTTAGAAAATTTCTTAGAACCAGTAACATTTGTTCTTTCACCAATGTTAACAAAATTTGCTTCTGGGGTGATCACTACAGGCTCAAGACCACTAAGCCTTAAATAAGGTAATATGTCAGGAATTAAACGTGGTTTACAATCTTTAACAGCCTCAGCAATAGCTTTGATATGATCAGGAGTTGTACCACAGCAACCACCTATAATATTAATAAATCCACTTTCAGCAAATTCTTTAATATCCTTTGCTAGATCTTCAGGGCTTTCATCATAACCGCCAAACTCATTTGGTAGACCAGCATTGGGATAACAGCTAACATAAGCTCCAGAAACTCTTGAAAGCTCTTCAATGTATGGTCGCATTTGTTCAGCTCCCAAAGCACAATTTAAACCTATACTTAAAAGATTTTTTGTATGTGATACAGAGATATAAAAAGCTTCTGTTGTTTGTCCAGAGAGTGTACGACCACTAGCATCAGTGATTGTACCTGATAGCATGATAGGTATATTTATATTGTTTTTTTCACAATAATCACTAATAGCAAAGATAGCCGCTTTGGCATTAAGAGTATCAAAAATAGTTTCAACTAATAATATATCTGAGCCACCATCAATCAGTCCTCTAATTTGTTCAGTATAACAATTAACTAGATCATCAAATGAAACCTCTCTATAACCAGGATCGTTAACATCTGGTGATAGTGAAGCTGTCTTATTGGTAGGACCGATAGCCCCAGCGACAAATCTCGGCTTATTTGGTGTTAATTCTGTATATTTTTTGGCTGCTTCTTTGGCTATACGTGCAGATTCAAAATTAAGCTCATAAGCTAAATGAGATAAATTATAGTCATCTTGTGAGATAGGATTAGCATTAAATGTATTAGTTTCAATAATATCCGCACCAGCTTCCAAATATAAGTCATGAATCTCTCTGATTATTTGGGGTTGGGTAAGTGAAAGAAGATCATTATTGCCTTTTAAATCATCACCTTTTGTATTATCAGTTATTGGTTTGGATTCCAAATTTTCTATTGCATGATTATGTGCATGGCAATTATCACCCGTATATTTATGATTTGATGAATGATTTTTAAATCTTTCACCTCTATAATCTTTTTCTTCAAGATCATATCTTTGAATCATTGTGCCTGTAGCACCATCTATAATAAATATTCTATTTTTTAATTCACTAAATAAATTCATCTTACTTCGTCATTTTTACAATCAATCTAACCAATATATTATTTTACAGGATTATTGAACAATTAATAAAATTAGCAACAATATCTTTAAGTGTAATTAATTAAATAGGACAAAAATTACTCAAACAGATAACATCGAAAGTTATAGTAAACTATCTAAAAGTGTAAATACGGATTTATTTTTACTATAATCATTAAAACTTTCAATACTTCTCTTAAATTATATTCCTCTGAATCTTTAGTTGCGGTTCTTAGCTTTCTAATTTGAACTAGAGATTTTTCATAATCTAACTCATTTTTTATAGGTTTAATTTTGAACATATTATTCCAAATTTAATTGCACATCATGTTTAGCTTGCTTATTTTCTTTTACTTTTACAGAAAAAATACGTGCTGCATAACCTGATTTTGAAACAGTCATTTTGTAAGTTCCCAAAAAAAGATTTTTTATAGTATAAGTTCCATCCTGTCCTGAAATAGTCATGACTGTAAGCTTTTCGCCTTCCATCATAATCCTTGCACTTTTTAATGCACCATTTTTATCAGTTATTTTACCAATAATATTTGAATAGCTTAAAGTACCTATTTTAGTATTACTAATACTTGTTGTATTATCTTTTTTAATTTCAGAGTCCAAAACTATTTCTTTGGTCAATTCTGTTCCAGCTATTATATCAAGATCAACAGATTTTATTTCTTTCTTTTTTTTATAAATAGACAATGAATGATAACCGACTTTCAAATTACCAAAAGTATATTTACCTTCTTTATTAGTTGTAGTCCTTTTACCTTTATCCATCACTAAAACTAATGAATTGACTGGATTACCTCTAAGATCAATAATTCTTCCAGAAATAGATCCATTCAAACTAATCATTTCGATATTAGATTCTGTTACTTCTCCTGAATTTATGAATAATTGTCTTCTTTCTTCCTGAAAACCTTCTCTTTCATAAATTAAAATATATTCACCTTTTGGTATCTTATCAAAAGCATAACTACCTTCGTTATCCAATTTTGTTTTTTTGTTAATTGTCCCTTTTAATCCTCTTATGGTAACATTTGTTTTTTCTACATTACTATCTTTATCAATAGTGGTTTTTACATGACCTTTTAAAGTACCAAAATCATTATCTATAGTTGTAAGAGGTGTTGGGGCAATAGTTGGCATAATTATGGGTTTTGGAGTAGGTTTTATTGTTGGTGCAATAGATGGCTCAGTTGTTATCTCTGGAACTGGAATTACAGTTGGCTTTGGTGTAGATAATATTACAGGTACAGGCGTTGGAGCAATAGTTGGCATAATTATAGGCTCTGGAGTGGGTTTTATTGTTGGAGCAATAGATGGCTCAGGAGTTGGGATAATAGCAATCTTAGTTGGAGTTGGTATTGGCTCCTCATTCCTTGCTATTTGTAAATTAGGTATTTTTGCATTGAATGATAAATTAGCTAGATATTCTGTATTGGTAAACCCCCTACTTGTTGAAGTCCCTATGGTTAAAAAACTTACTGTTAAAAAAGATAATGGTCTAACTTTGACACCAAAATTTATCATATCGTCAAAACCGCTAATTTTACCCATATATTCAGCTTCCAAATTTATATAATCTGTAACAGGTATATCAATACCAGCCATTATCCTAGAGGCTTCTATGTTACCACCAAATCCTACATGACCACTAAAAAGATTATATATACTATTATTAGGCATTTTCCAATTAAAATCATGACTTAAAACCATATAGAGATAATTACCTGTTATTAGGTTTGTATCTTTTGCCAAACCTATCATATTTAGACCTAATGATAAAGCCGTCGGTGAATTGGCGGTTGGTTTAATTAATTGATATTTTATATTACCAGCAAGACCGCTAAAACCTGCTGATGGTATGCCACCAACCAAACCAAGCTCTAACCTATCAAAAATACCAATGTGAGCATTAGCAATAAATCCAGGATTTTTGAATAAATAATTACCTGTTATATAAAATTCGCCAAATGGTATTACATCAGCTGTTGGCATATTGATTAAACCTGTATAACCCCAAGGGTTAGCGTTTGTGCTTTGTTTTGCTTGTACAGTGTTAATATTAATTAAATTACTAGTTATTACTAATGATAGTGCAACTGATTTAAATATTTTATTCATTATTTAGTCCTTTTTTTTACGTTGTGAAATGAACCAACCATTATCTGTTAGTGCTAGATTATCTATTAAAATTACTTCCCTACTACTTTTTGTTTTATTGTCTATAAGTAATAATTTATATTCAACCACTGCTGAAAAATATTCTCTTTCAATATTTATAAAATCCAAAATTTTGTACGAAAAATTAGGCGGTGGACTAAAAATAGTGATACCAGGATAAATAAATTTATTAATATTTTTTTCTTTTGTGTAAAATTCTTTGTAATAATTTTTTATTGTTACAATCGGACTCGAATTAACTTGTGATGAATTTTCTGAATCCTCAGAAGCTCCAGGCTCAGTTCTTAATAAAAAATCGGCTGTTTTGAGATAGCCATTACCAGATCCTTTAGATCCTTTATTCATAACATTAGCCAAACTTCTATATATTTTATATAGTTCATAACGATCATCAGGGCCATATCTCTCATAACTAACTATTTGATTAAGAGGAAAATGAGCTATAGCATCTTTATACCATAAGATAGCTTCATCATGATTATTCATTTTTTGTTCGTAATAATCACCTATTTCACCATATAATTTTGGATGGGTATAAGGATTGTATTTAACCGAAGTGATTAAACTGTTTATTACTTCTTGCTTTGCATTAGGTCTAAGCTTCTTTAAGATATTTGTATAAGTAGTATAGTAAACATAATTATACTTATCTAATTTGATTGCTCTATCTGCATAAGCTAAAGCGTCTTCTAATTTATTCTGTTTTTCAAGAATTATCGCCTGTGAATTACTGTGCCTAGAGGATGCCCAAGGTGATATTCTAATTGCCATTCGGTTAGATTTATCTGCTTGCTCAATATCTTGATTATTTAATTCAGATATTGCTTTTGAATAATAAGTTAAAGATACATAATTCATAGTTGGTATAATAATCAAAGAGGCTGAAATTAGTATTAAAATAGGTTTTTTTAGATAATTAAAATGATCATTTGATTCAGTGAATCTTGTTTCTTTAAAATTTACTAAGCTATAGATCGAGATTAATAATCCAACTTCTATCCAAAACATTATTGGTATAGCTGCTACACTCCAATCAATATCAACAAAAATATGAATTAAAGATGAAATAATTGATACAAGTAGACCAAGAGCTATTCCCTTAAATATTTTTTCTGAATTAGCAAAAGCTTTAAAACTCATATATAGAATAGATAAAGCGAGGACAATAAAAGCTGTAAATCCTATAACACCAGTTTCAGCCAACAATTGCAGATAATAATTATGTGGATTTATTGAGAAATATCCCGCTCTTTCTTGATAAGCACTAAAAGCAGACGGAAATGTATTTAAACCCGTTCCAATAATTGGGTTATCAAGGAACATATTCCAAGTTCCTCTTAAGAGGCTTTTTCTCCACTCTATTGAGTTCTCAGCGTTATTAAAAATATTTTGTAGTGAAAATAATCTCTGTGCTATTTTTTCCCAATTAAAAATTATTGGTAAAACAGATAAAATAGCTACAATACCTATATAAATAAGATTTTTTTTCAGAATTTTTCTGCCCAAAAATAGAATCAAAACAACTGCAATTAACGTACTAAGCCAAATACCTCGGGAAAAAGTCATTATTATCGTCACAAAACTAAGAATTGTAGTTAGAGCATAAACAGCTTTTTCTAATGGTTCTTCATCCTCATAGAGAAAATTAGAAAGAGATAAAGGAAATATTAGTAACATAAAAGCACCAAGATCATTTGTTCGAGTTAAAGGTTCAGAGGCAGGAGTAAATGTCATTGTATGAATATAATCTCTTAAGAAGTTAAAAATAGCTATTGCACTGATTAAAGTGCCTGATGATATAACTGTATAAGATAATAGTTTTATTCTATCATGATAACTACACCAACTATAAAGAATTATTGGCAATGAAATATACATAACATTTCTCATCAATTCTTCAAGACTAGCCAGTCTAGCAACAGAAAAGACAAAGGAGGCAATAAGAACTGATAACCAAAAGATAGAGATCGCCCAAAGAGGGTATTTAAATAAACTATCTTTTTTTTCTCTGATCATTAGTAGTAATAATCCGCCACAGACTACTTGACCTGCAACCTGAGTATTAATGTATCTTGCACCATATTGGATTGGCATCCATGTAATAATTAGGATTATGCCAAGATAAAATAATATATTTAACCTTGTGCCACTAAAGCAATTTTTTAGAAAATCAGCTATCTTTGTCTTCAATGTTGTTAGTCTATTTTATTCTATAATTTTTAATTGCGAATTATAGCATTTTAATATTTATGATCAAAAAAAACTAAATTATCAATAAATTTGGTAGTGTAAGAATTTGAGTGATAAATTAACTTTATTATAATATAAAATCCCTTTAGCATTAATTTTGAGATTTTTCATTCCACTACGTTTCATTCAGAATGACGCTGATTGTCACTCTGAGGTACAAAGAGTCTTCTTTTTCTTAATAACTTAAATTTTTACACGAGGACAAATTATCAATAAATTTTAAAAAATACTCCATAAGTAGAATCTAAAGAGATTGAAGTTGTTAGAGCTATATACTATAATAATAATAATTTTCAAGAACATACAAAAGATTAATCTAATAAGAAAGGAATGTTTAGATGAGCGACCAAACAAGAGAGATAGCACTAACTCTTAGAGATAAATTTAAAGAGAAAACTAAGCTCCACGATTACCATAGACATGTAATATCTTATTTATACAAAGTAGTTGAAGACACTTTGAATGAGATTAGAACAGATTTAATTAATCTTGGTGGTGATGGTAATTTGGTTAAATTTTATCGTTCACCTGATGATGCGTTTGTTGTTCTAAAGCTTGGTGAAGCATTAGGAACAGTTTATTCATATCCAAAAATTGCTATTTCACCGTCAGAAAATCAAGGACAAAACGGATATTGTGGAAGAGCAATATATTTTAGAGGTGATTATCGAAATCTTGAGTTTGAAGATCCAGACCAATTATCAATTATAGAAGAAGATTCTTTGTTTATTTTTCTTGATAGTGTACTTTATCATTTGGTTTCGCCTATTGGTTTTCATAGAACGGATATACCAAGATTTGTTTATCTTATTCTTTCAAATCTTGTTCAGCACGACGATTTGCATAACAGTCCTATTTATGAAACAATACTTGATCAGCAAGCTCAGATGCACAACATGCCACGTACAGCTCCGCCAAGTCAAGGTCAAAGATAAATTAATAAATTTATAGTTATTTAAACAAGGAGTTACAACCCATACTTGTTAAGCTAATTAATTAAAAAAGCTTTAATGTTTATCAGTTATGCTTAGGGTTCACCTCCGCCCTAAATAAGCGGTATAAATAATGAAAAGCATAAATACTCATAATAATTAATAGATATTTATCTATATTGGTGATTTAAAATTGTATTTAAACCCCAATGTCATTAAGTTTAAGGTGTTTAAGATGATGTAAGATTCACCAAGTCTAGCGTAGAGACGTATGCAAAACGCCTCTACAACAATTTTTATCACTGCATTTAATCCTTAACTTAATGATATTGAACTCCACCCTCTTATTTTAATCTCGATGAATTTAAGTTAAACTCTTTTGTTTAAGACACTTACAAACTAAAAATACAATATTTTAAATTTAATTATTTTGCTGTAATTTTCTAATTGTATTATTATTATAAAATAGAATTATAAAATTATGGTTTTTAGCTAATGAATGAATTATCAGTATTAATAATAGAACATAATCAAAAAATAAATAAATTAATAAGTGATTACTTGATAGACAATAACAAGATGAAAGATCATACATTTTCAGTTGAATATTACGATAATTTGAGTGATGCTAGTGAATATTTAACAAAAAACAAAAGAGATATTGTCATAGTTAATCTATCATTACTAAACATTGATGGTATAGGTAACTTTTATAAAATAAAATATTTGGCTGGCAATGCTGGTCTTATAATTTTTAGCCATAATCAAAATGAGGACTTAGCCATAAGAATGGTTAAAGAAGGTGCTCAGGATTATCTTTTAGAAGAAGAGTTAGAAGCTAAATCTGTCTATAAATCTATTAGGTATTCGCTTGAACTAAAAAGAAACTTAGTTGAAAAAGAAGCTCTAACCATGGAGTTAAAAGTATCTCAAGAAAGAATAAAATTACTAAAAGGATTGATACCTGTTTGTTTATGGTGTAAGCAAGCTAGAGATGATGATGGATATTGGCAACAGGTTGAAATATACGTTAGTACACACTCTGAGTCAATGTTTAGTCATGCAGTTTGTCCTAATTGCTCTAAAGTTGTCTATAAAGAGGAAAAAATATTAAAGAATAGCTCAAAAAATATCACTGATTTTTATTAGGTTATTTCCTTAATGCTAAATAAATTTAAAATATTATAAAATTAGCCTCTAGCTTACTTTTTTACACTATTAATTGTTTTGAATCTTATTTATTGAGATTCCAATCATAATCAAGATATAAAAACCTTAATTTACCGAGGTTCTCACTAAGATAATTTTTATCATTAATATTATTTCGATATTTTGCCAAAAATAAGACTAGATCGTCATCAGAACCAAAATCTTTTTTATACCATTTGAATATTTTTGAAAGCTTTAATGTATTTTTTTCTTGATCAATTATTACATCTGTCCCGTTAATAAATGTTGTTGCAGCTAGGTTCATTTGATGATCTATCTTTTCTTCCTGATATGTACCAATAGGCGGACATGACGTAGACCCGCAGACTAAACAAAAATGTATTCTTGGATCAAGTGATGATAAAACAAATTTTAATCTTGGGTCTGAGCTTGAAAATGGTCGAGAAGAAAAAAAATGTTTTTTTGTGTTGCCTCTAAGAATCCCATGTTCAATTTGATCAAGACTAAAAGTGTATGCTCCTATATTGTATGAAACAGATTCAAAAAATTTATGAATCTCTGTAACAGAATTTTCGACACCTAATTGAGCTATACCGTCAATAACTAGTGCATTATAAATATTTATCCAAAAAGATAATTTTTTTTCAACCGTTTTTAAACTTTCCAAATCAAATTCTTTTAATCTAGCTGTGATAGATTTGTATTCTTCAAAAGTACTAGAACCATTCATCAAACTATAATTAACTTTGCCCGTTTCAATATCAAAAAAATCTCCTTTTAAATTATTGATAGCTTTTTTTAATTCTTGATCAATATCTTTATCTGATACTTGAGTGCTTACTTTATCTTTGTTTAGTATAATAATTGGCATATTTATTCATCCTATTTTAATAATGGTGCAATAACATCAAAAGATTTTTCTTTATGACTATATTCAATTAAATTTAAATGAAAGCCTCTATTAACACCCATACGAACAAATCCTTTATACTTGGTTAATTTATCGAGAGAACCAAAGCTTAAAAGTCCCTTTCTTGGCTCTACTGTTCTTTCATAAAATAGCTTAAGCGATGCACTATCGTATTCTTCAGTTGATATATAGATAGCACCACCTATGTCTCCTGATTTAATTAATTTTTTCTTAACTTGAATTGAATCTTCAATAAATTTTTCAATATCTTGTTTACTACCATTACCAAATCTAGTTAATAAAAGAACTTTTTTGTAATCCTCACCTTTAACTTGACCATGAAAAACAATCGAAAAATCATACTTTTGTCCGTCTTCTCCAATTAAGGTTTCAAAAAAACGAAAATTTTCGACTGCAGGAATCCAGGTATAAATATATTTTAGACTGTTTATATTCCCAGACGAATTAATTAAATAAAAATATTCAGAAACCATCCAGTCAGAAAACCTATAGTACATTGATTTTTTTATAACTTGTAATAAATCTATATTTTGCTCAAATAAATTTAATTTTGAGTTACCCTCAGGTAATTCTACCTGTAATGAGGTATTTTGCTTAGTTTCTTTGATTATGTGTATAGGTATTTCTTTATTACCCATATCGACTAAATCATACAGTTTTGATTTATCAGATTGCAAATATTGGAGAATAATTTTAGAGTTTTTCATTAAATTAAAAACTGTAGGCCCAGCTATTCTTGGCTTGAGATTATAAGCATTAAAAACGATTCCTTCAATTATAATTGACTCTAGATCTAGTTTTGAATCTGAAAGTTTGATTACAGAACTAAAAAATAATTGTTGACCTTGACTGTAACCAAGATAATAAATATTACTTTCTGTATAAAAACTAATATAACCTGTGAATAATTCTTGAGAAAGGTTATCCATTAGCTGCAAAATATTTACTAGGCTTGAATCGAGATTTTGGTGCAAAGGAATATTTTTACCATCAATAATATTTGTAATAATAATAGGTATGGCAGATTGATCTTCATTAGCTATTTTTAATTCAATTAAGTCAGTATTTTTGGGTAATGATTGAAAAACAGTTTCACCAGTAAATCCCGTATTTATATCAACAGCTCCAATAAAACTACCATCATAAAGGAATAAGAAGACTGATTTATTAATTACGATTGCTCCAGTAAAAGCTTTTCCATATAGTGAAGGTTCAATGACTTTTTTAATAAGTTGCTCCAAGTCAAGACTATTAACTATCTCTGTTTTCCAATCATGGAGTAAAATAGCAATCCATAATGAATTTTTTGCTAAAATTTGGATAATTGTTTTATCAATGGATGTTTTTTTTAATGATGTTTGCATAAATTTTGCTCTACTATTAATTTCGCTAGTATTAATTTCCTTAAAAGATATATCAGAATCATTATTTTTAATATTTAATAAAGTACTTATGTTACTTTTATAATCAAAAACTCCAGAGTCCAAAAGTGTAACGTCACTCTTTATAAGGTCAGAATCTATTAATTTTGCTAAATCATGACCCATCTCCCCAGCTGTCTGATACCTTTGATCCGCATCTTTAACTAATGCTTTGCTAATAATCAAATCCAGCACTTCGGGAATATCTGAATAAAAAGTGCTTAGTTTTGGTGGTTCTTCTTTAAGAATTTTCATAAATATTTCACTGATATTATCCCCCTCAAATGGTAAAGTACCAGAAATTAGTTCATAGAGAGTTATACCTAGAGAATATATATCTGCACGCTGATCAACACTTTTTGATCCTGCTAATTGTTCAGGTGGAATATACATAATACTTCCAAGTATTGAGCCTGCTATGGTTAATTTTGTTTGTTCTTTGGTGAGTTGGGCAATGCCAAAATCAGTAATTTTTACTGTACCTTTTTTTGATAAAATAATATTTTCAGGTTTTATATCTCGATGAACAACACCATTTTCATGAGCATATTTTAAGGCACTACAAACCTGTACTCCTATATTAATTGCTAATCCTAGAGGGAATCTATTTTTTGGTTGTATTAAGCTTGATAATGGCTTACCATCTAAAAACTCCATTACCATATAATAAATGCCACTTTCTTCACCAAGATCATGGATATTGACAATATTTCTATGCGAAAGTTTAGCTATCGCTTTCGCTTCTCTTTGAAAACGTTCAACAACTTCGTCAGCAGAAGCAGAATCATTCTCACTTGATAAAGTAAGAACTTTGATCGCTACTTTTCTGTCCAATCTCTTGTCTGTGGCAAGGTAGACAACACCCATACCACCTCTACCTATTTCTTTTTCTACGTTATAATTTTTGCTTAAAATGCTAATAATATCTGTCATCTGTATAAAAAACTCCAAAAACTCTTATGAACTAGATTATACAACTTATTCAAAACCTATATATAAACAGTAAATTAAATGATCATAAATTAATTAATAAATATTTGATTATTAAGCTTTAAAATAGGTTGAATCTTCTATATAGTCAGATACAGGTAATAGCTCTTGAGTATCTTCATTATAAAACCAAGCTTCTATTCTGGATGGTGAAGTACCGCACATGGGGCATTTTTCAACATGTATATGCTCTTCAAGAGATGGTGGGAAATTTAAAAAAACATCATAATTTTTTACTAAATAAGGAACAATAGATTCATTGGTATTTTGATCAACCGTATTGACAATAATTAGTAATTTTCTAAGTGCTTGAATGGAATGAAACTTAAATAATTCAGCCTCAATATCTACTTTTAGGCTGTCAATAGATGATTTGTAAATAACTTTGGCTGCTAAAGCAATATCATCTTTACTAGTTTGTTCATACCAAGAAAAATTTGATTTTTTGGTAGCAACAAAATCAAATTCTACACCCATAGGTTCTTTATTAAATGTATTACCTCTACCAACTAAAACTTTTTTAAATTGATGTAGATTTTCTTTGCGAAAATCAGCAACACTTTTTAAGCTATTCTTAACACCTTCATTAATACTATTAATTTTTTGATAGAGCGGCATGCTTTTATAATTCATTCTGATATTTCCTTAGTATTTTTTGCTAAAACTAGAATTACTTACAATCACTATATTTTATTGCAAAAATAGAAAAAATAAAAGCTTAATTACCGTATTTAAAAAGAAAGTAAGAAAATAGTTATTTGGCTTGCTCTCCAGATAACTATTTTCTTTATATATAATAAAGTAAAATTGGTTTGCAGTTTTTTTACTAAACAAGGGGTTGCAACCCGTTGTTCAAAGACATAGGTATTTTGTAAATCAATTTTGAACAAGTATATGTCTAAGTTATCAGACGATATTAAATTTAATTTTTGTTACTTTTCTTAATATTAATCATAATACTGTGGATATTTGTAAAGATAATTTAAAAGAAATAATCATAAATTTTCTATTAAATTAAATTATGCAATCAACAAATTAAAACTACTTCGTATATAATTTATTTTGGTTTTATTCCAGTATTTAGTTTTTTAGGGTTTAATGAAAGTAACACGACATTTGGAGATGGCTAAGTCAACTCTGTTTTCTTTTGAAATTCTGCCTCCCTTAAAAGGACAGAGTATTCAATCAGTTTTTAATACAATAGATCCATTGCTTGAATTTAAGCCTGCTTTTATTGATGTAACTTATCATCGTGAAGAATATATCTATAAAGAAAGAGAAAAAGGATATTTGGAAAAAATATCCCTCAGAAAAAGACCTGGAACGGTTGGTATCTGTACGGCTATAAATAATAAATATCAAATAGATGCTGTTCCTCATATTATTTGTGGTGGCTTTACGGTTGAAGAAACAGAAAATGCTCTAATTGATTTGAGCTTCTTGGGAATTGATAATATACTTATTATCAGAGGTGATCCTATCAAAACTGAAAGCTCTTTTACACCCGAAAATAAAGGTCACGAGTACGCTACAAATTTGATACAACAGGTTGTAAATATGAATCATGGTAAATATTTGTATGATGAAGGCGAAAAAGTACAAGAAACAGACTTTTGTATTGGTGTAGCAGGTTATCCTGAAAAACACTACGAAGCAGCTAATTTAAATTCAGATTTAAAATATCTCAAAGATAAAGTTGATATAGGTGCTGACTATATAGTTACGCAAATGTTTTATGACAACCAAAAATATTATGAATTTGTTAATAGTTGTCGTGAAGCAGGTATACATGTGCCAATCATACCAGGCTTAAAACCTCTTACTACAAAAAAACAACTTGTAAATCTACCAAAGATTTTTCATATAGATATACCTGAAACTTTGGCAGAAGAAGTGAGGAAGTGTGAAACCGATGCAGATGTTAGACAAGTAGGAATTGATTGGGCTATTGAGCAATCAAAAGAGTTGATTAAATTTGGTGTTCCATGCTTACATTATTATACAATGGGACTAACTAAAGCAACTTATCAAATTGCTTCTAAAGTATTTTAAACTTTTAAGGTAAATTATGAAAAAAAATATTCTTAAATTAGCTCTAATAATAGGTTCATTATCCTTAAACATGGGCTTTACTAATGACCATCCTGCCTATCAAATTTATGATAAAAATAACATTGAAGCAAAATACAGTGATTTAATAAAAAAAGCAAATGAATCAGATATTATTTTATTTGGTGAATTACATAATAATCCAATCTGTCACTGGTTAGAGCTTGATATAACCCAAGATATTTTTAATAATAAAAAAGGAAATATAGAGCTTGGGGCGGAGATGTTCCAAGCTGATGATCAATTAGTCTTGGATGAATATATCAATAAATCTATTAAAGATGAGCATTTAAAAGAAGAAGCTAATCTATGGAAAAATTATCGTACTGATTATAAGCCATTGGTTGATTTTGCTAGAGACAATAAACTAAGTTTTGTTGCTACCAATATCCCAAATCGTTATGCAAGTTTAGTTTCACGAACCAACATATCAGAATTAAATAAATTAACAGATCAATCAAAAAAATGGATAGCACCTTTACCAATAACGATCGATATGGAATTAAGTGCATATAAAAACATGATGGATATGTTTGGCAGTAGTCATGGAACAGATCTTAATCCAAAGTCATTTGTTGAAGCACAAGCAATAAAAGATGCAACTATGGCATATTTTATTAATAAACACTTTAAAGTAGGTTCAACATTTATTCATTTTAATGGGTCATATCATTCTGATAATTATCAAAGCATTTATTGGTATTTAAAAAAATATAATCCAAAACTCAAAATTATGACAATTTCATCAATAGAACAAGAAGAAATAGATAAACCTGTTAATGAATATAAGGGTTTGGCTGATTTTACAATTAATATACCAAATAGTATGACTAAGACATATTAGATTTTGTAGGGGTTGAGTTTACCTTCAACCTTTTCATTATCAATTAGATAAAATTACTAATTTATTTAATTCTATTTTTGATGATCAATGACTGTGCATGTAAATGTTCTGAATATGTTCTTGTAAAAACATGACTACCATCACCTTTGGCAACAAAATATAAGTATGGTGTATTATCGTATTTTAGAGTTGCTTTAAATGCCGCTAAACCAGGGTTAGATATAGGTCCAGGTGGTAAGCCTGCATTTTTGTAAGTATTGTATGCTGAATTTACTTTTACATCATTTAAGCTTAATCCTTTTGCACTTTGATGCCAACCAAGAGCATATTCAACTGTTGGATCTGAGCCCAAAGGAATACCCTGTTTTAAACGATTAACAAATACTCCTGCTATAACAGCTCGTTCAGAGGGTTTTTGTGCTTCAAGCTCAACAATAGAAGCTAGGGTAAGAGTTTGATTAAGTGACATTTTCCAATCTGCTGGTTTATTTTGCCAAGCTTCATAAATTGTGTTTTCAAATCTCTTTAACTGCAGATATACCAAATCAATTTCTTTGCCCCCAGTTATATCATAAGTATCTGGGAATAAATAACCTTCTAATGAATTATTCGTATCAAGTTTTGTCAAAAAAGGAAATTCTTCTTTAAATGACGAATCCAATTTTGAAGTGATAGCCAAATATTTATTTGATGACAAATCTCTTTTTTCTATTCTTTTAGATATTTTTCTCATAGAAAAGCCCTCAGGTATAGTTAACCAAACTTGAAAAATT
>JACMQJ010000676.1 GCA_014377055.1 Candidatus Sericytochromatia bacterium | reverse complement strand
TTTAAGTGCTTGGAATGATTTAAGAAATTCTATGAATACTAAAGATTTAGTAGACTCGGGTAAAACGTGGCAAATAAAGAGGACAACTTTATTGTCCCGTATGGCTGTTTCTCTTGGATATAAAAGTATTGAACAAACGACTTTTTTAGAAGATTACTACCCAGAGGGTCATGAATCTGAATTAAAAAGGCAGATAGATTTTTTTCAAAATCAGAGTGAATATTATAGAACTGCTTTTGAGTTAAATAACATCTTAATTCATCAGTACACTCCTGAAAGTCTTGGTGTAAAAAAGGCAAAAAAGACACCCGAATAGATTACTTAAATGTAGAACGAAATAAAAGTACTGGTGGTAACAAAGGGTTTAATAAATTGTTCCGACTGTGCCATTTGTACTGCTATCTCTTTCTATTATTGTTAATGCTGTGAAATGTTTTGTGTTTGGGGTAACTGGGTTTGGGGCGGCGGTTGGTTAGCGCAACTAGGAGCTAACTTCGGTTTCGGCCATGGCCATGTTGATTTTGCGGGTTCATCTGTTGTGCATATGGTTGGTGGAGTTGCGGCTTTAGCTGGCACAATTGACGCATTTATCCTTCTACATTATAAGGTACTTCTCTATATCCAAATACCAAACTACATCCTTAAATAACATCTTTTCAAATATTTTGGATATTCAACATTTTACCTTTTAAGGCAATAGGTCAAACACACCCAATCCAATATCTATTCCACTCATTAACTTTCTCGTCTGATTAAGTGTAAATAGTAATATCCAAAATATAAATACATCCTTATAAAACAGTTTTTATGAAATTCTGGATATTTAGCTTTTTACCTTTTAAAATAATAGAAAAGACTACACCTAATCCTAAACCAAATCCACTCATTAACTTTCTCGTCTGATTAAGGTTGATTAGTAATATCCAAAAATTAAATACACCCTTATAAACATCATTTTTTAAAATTCTGGATATTCAAATTATTATCGGTGTTATTAATATTTTTATATAATAATAATTCATAAAGACTTATGGCGGTAAGTTAATAAAGGAATATACCCACAAGTAGGTATTTTTAACTTAAAGGATAAGTAAGTATAAAATTATCAATATCTTTAAATAGTTAAATAATGAAAGTGGTTAAGAACTAAAACTTACGTAATATTTCTAAATTGGATATATTATGGTAGTAAAACTACCCGTTGGGTGAAATGTAGAATGGGAATAAAACATCTATAAATGTTGGTTAAGATACTGAAATTCAGTATCTTAAAGTCGCAAAACAAACGCCAACATTTATGATAAATATAGTAAAAAATTATTCCAAGATATTAGAAGTTTTGAATTCTTTAAAAATAGAGCAGTGCATAAATAAACCAGGTAGAAAAGCTAAGATGTCTGATTTAGAGGTTATTGCTTTGAGTTTGACGGCTGAATATATGTCTATTGACAGTGAAAACTCATTGTTTAGACAAATCTCTGAGTTAGATTTGCCTAATTTAATTGAACGTAGCCAGTACAATAAAAGAAGGCGACGATTATTTGGGTTTGCAGAAAAGATCAGACAATTACTAGCCTCAAAATTCACCGAATTTGAAGATTATTTTATTGTGGATAGCATGCCATTAGAGATTTGTAAAATAGCAAGACAAAATAG
>JACMQJ010000675.1 GCA_014377055.1 Candidatus Sericytochromatia bacterium | reverse complement strand
TGTAAATTGATCAATTGAGTTGACAGCTTTAAATGATTGCTCAGTATTTTTACCAAAACCTTCTGCATAAAAATTTTGCTTAAAATTAGTTTTATTATCAGATGTGTTTATCTTTAGACTTACATCACCATTAGCTCCTGACTTAATACTCATACTAATATTTTGACCAGGATAAAAATAAACATTTTGAGCATCTTTTGGATTTTTTTCACTAATTGTACTAGGATTATGCCAAGTACTTTTAGGTATATAATATTTATCTCCATCTTTTAATAATGGATATTCGTTATTATCTGACTTATAGACTAATTCACCAATTTTGTTCGTTGAAACTGTCTGAAAAATACCATCTACATTAACTTTACCATCTTTAAACTTAACTTCTTGTCTTTCATTGGGATTTGATAATTGTTCTCTTGGTGTATTGGTAGTACGCCAAAAAGGTCTAAAAGCATAGTTTGGTTGCAATGTTTTAGAAAAATCATTTAAGTCTTTTTCTCCCCTATTTCCTTTTTCATCTTTACCAGCAACCAAAGTATTGTTACCATCTTTATATCCTATCAGATTATTAGATTTATCTTTGATTTGAATAAACATTTTTTCAGGATGCCCTCCATCAGTTCCTTGAGCATCATTTGTAAATGTCTGTTGACCATTTGTATATACTTTGTCCCATGATAATCCAGCATCAAGCTCTTTATTCGATGAGTTACCACCCATATAAACGCTAGGAATATCAAGACGACCAAAATCTTTATCATTTCGAGTTGGATCAAATGATATTTGTGGCAATGTAGCATTACCAGATAAGCCGATATTATCTTTGGATGGTGATACATCTATTTTGTCAAAGTATGCACCCACAACATTATTATGCAAAACATCTTTGTTTATAGGGAAAGACATTTTATTATCAAAAAAAGAATAAAGAGCCTTAGCAGGTGATATTTGACTCGAAGCTATAGTCAAATTATTTGGTTTATAAGTACTTGTTGCGTTAGAGCTGACATTGGTATTTTGGACTGGTGCATCCGCCTTTTCGACTTTTCTAATAATTGACATATTAGCATTAATATTATTATTTAAGCCTACATTATCCATAACTATTTTTATAAATCCTACTTATTACAATTGTCTTGCTAGTTTATTATAGAGATAAATTTGATAAACTTAACTAATTATATAAAGATTAAATATTTTTTAACCAATTTCCCAAAGTATTTTACCTTCCGAAAAAACACTAATTTCACCATCTGAAGATATTTTTATAGCAATACCAAAAAGACTAGCTTTCCAAGCTGCATTTGTCCTAGAGCCTGGAAAAACTTTTTGATCAGCTATATTCAATTTTTTCATCTGCTCTTCATTAACTTTACCAATCATACAAGCAACATCAAGAACTTTTCCCAATTGGTCAAAAATTATTGCCCCATCAATAGTTGAAGCAGCAGTAATAATCTGTTTTTCTGAACGATTAGAAACATCAAGACCCTTTAAAGCTTTTCTTAAATATTGATTTGCTTGAATATCTCTCGCATAGTCTGAAACCAAAAACTTTAAATTTTGCTTAACTTTTAATATGATAATCAAAGCTCCTTTTCTTTCAAAAGAAAGATTCAAAACCATGCTTATTATTGAATTAATAACTTTTTCTTCAACAAAGTCAGCTAAAATCTGGTGAAAATGATTATAGTTGAGATAACGCCATTTACCTTGAGTTTTATTAAAAACAATTCCAGTTCCTAATAATATTAAAATATCTCCACTTGAGGTTGCAACAAATGCCATATCATTTTTCTCAAGTACTGACTGCAAGTCTTCTAATGACTCATGTGGTGCATAAGAGTTTATGTTTTTTTTTACTTTTATTTCTGGCAAAGATATAAAACCATTGATCGTACCACTACTTTTTTTAGAGGCTAACAAAGCAACTCTATGACCATCTACAACAGCTCTAATCCACTTTTCTTCAAGTAGTGCTTGCTCAATTGTCAAACTTTTTCTTAGTTTTATATAGCTATCTTGTAATTTGTTTAATGTTTGTTCAAAGCTATAAGGTAATAAAATAATATGTTTTACCGTTTTACCCTCATAGGTTAAGAACATTGATCTTTCCATGGTTCTAATCCATCTCGATACAGAAATACTTCTAAAATGAGTAAATCTTGATATGGCTCTCAAAAACTGAGTTATTCTTAATGCACTCCATATTTCATCCGTTTTACTAATATCTCCGCATAGTGATAAGTCTTGATTAAATACTTTTGAAAATGCTCTAGCGAAATTAATATCTTCTGGTAACAATTTGACTGATGGTTTGAGGGAAAATCCTGATATTGGTTTAAGACCTTCACCTGGATAAAGAAAAATAACTAAAGAGGAAGTTCTTTTATCCCAAGCTCCTTTGGGTCTCTTACTTTCAGATTCTTCTTGATTTCTATCCCATATTTTTAGTATGTCTGATTGAGAAAGTATTTTATTTTTATTTTCATGGGTTGGAATAATATTTTTATATGAACTCATAAAAATATTTATTATTTCATCTAATTCCCATCTTTTTTTCGCAATTCTCATTATTTATTTAAATTATTAGTAGTATTTTCTCCATAAATTAAAGTTTACATTTGAGTTGTATCTAGGTCAAGATCAAAAATGACTAATTGTTTAGAATTATAATTAACTTGTTTGCTAACTTTAAAAGTTAAATCATATTTTCTAATCTCCCTTTAATCATGTAGCTGTTATGCTTAATATTGTTATTAGAAATTAAAAAGGAAAATAATTATGAGATTAATTAAAAATATAAGAGTTTTAGGTTTAGGTTTTATCTGTTCTATAGCTTTATCGACTTATACTTTAGCAAATGAACAAAATATTACTAAAAAAAATGTCCCTCAATCTATTATTTTATCATTTGAAAAAAGTTATCCAAATGCAAAGGCTTTAAATTATAGTAAAGAAACTGTCAAAGGTAAAACTACTTATGAAGTTGAATCAAAAGATGGAAATACAAAGAGAGATCTTACCTATTCAGCTAATGGACAGATATTAGAAATTGAAGAAGTAATACCATTAAGCTCATTGCCAAAAGATGTTATTCAATCTTTGAATAAATCATATCCAAAAGCCAATATTGTAACAATTGAAAAAATAACTAAAGGTAATAATATCAGTTA